>CAZFXX010000112.1:0-9461 GCA_964522985.1 uncultured Desulfobacteraceae bacterium | reverse complement strand
ATCCTGGTCTAAAATAAAAATCTGGCCCTGGGTCGGGCCGTTTTTGCCGGTGACATTTTTTTCACCGTCCATTTTCAGATAAGAAGATGTTTCTTCAATAAAACCATAGACTTCCGATGCAGGCATGTAATGGTTTCGGGCCAGACCCACAAAAATTGCCTGGCCGCTGCCCCGCTGGGCCAGGAAAAATTTGCCGGGGGCCAGATCCGTATGCATGGATATGGCATGAGACCCCTTGAAATCATTGACAGCCAGTCGGAATGCCTCTTCCACGGAGTTGCCGGTTTTAATATACTTTTCGATCTGCAGGGGGATAATCTTGGTGTCTGTGGTGATTTGCCTATCAATGACGCCACCCTTTTTTTCATATTCCAGCTTGAGATCAAGAAAATTATCAATATCACCGTTAAGGCAGGTATGGATAATGCCGCCTGAATCCGTCAGATCCCCGGTGGTGATATTGTCCACCGGATGGCAGTTGGGTTCGGTAATGGCACCCACGGATGCCCAGCGGGTATGAGATGAGACGGTATGATACCGGTGGGTAAAACATAGCAGGGTCTGGAGAATCGGATCGTTGGAGATCTGCCAGCGCAGATGGATAACATTGTCGCCCAGGCAGCCGATTTCCGCGGCAATCTTGTAGACAAATGCAATGGATACATTCTGGCCGGCCCTTTTGTGAATACGGATGCTGTTGTTGACCAAAACGGATTCGGCAACGCGATCGGCCAGTGGTTCAACAAGCTTTTTTTTCGCAAGGGCCATCTGAAACAGATCGAATTCCTGAGGGTCCATAACAAACAAAAGGGAGAACCCGGCCGAATCCCGGCCCCTTACTTCAAGACGATCAATGCTGTTAAGGACGGCATTTATTTTTTTTAATATGGCAACGGTTTCCATGGACGGACCGTTGGTGGCCCCTGCAATCAGGTCGCGTACTTTTTTAATATTATTCAGCAGCTCGAACCGAAGGCACCAGGTGATATCCTTGAGCATCTCCATCTGCCGGGACATGACGGCAAACCGGTGGGTGTCGACCTGGCCTGAAACCGCTGCTATCTGACGGGGTTCAGAGTCGACGACGGCGGTCAGTTGGTCGGTGATGCGGTTTAACTTCGACTGCAACGAATTATCAAAATAGATTTTTGAAAATTGTGCATCCTCTTTCAGGGTCTGTACCTTTTCAGCAAAATCAGTAACAAGGGCCTGGCCGCCGAGATAGTCAGACGCAAAGTCCCCGGAATCGGATGAAACGGTTTTCAATACCTGGCTTTTGATGGTGGCTGTCATGGCCAGCATCGCATCTATATCAATGGTGGGCAGCACCCGGTCTTTGGGCTTAAAGGATACAATTCCGGCCAGTCCGCAGCAAAAGGTGGTGTTGCGGTAAGGGAAAAACACGATGGACCCCCGGGGGGCATGGGCAAGGGACCTGCCGAAACAGATACCCCCTGGAAGGTAGGATCGCACCCGGTCAGCTAATCGTTTAAAAAAAACAACCGTGTCGTGAATCGTATTCATATGTTTCCCTCATAAGGCCTGGTTACATTTTCAGGTAAAGCGCTTTTACGCGGTCTCGGGGCATCTTTTTTTCCCAGTTTTTTCCCAGTGCATTTTCCCAGAGGGGGGCCAGCCCCAGGGCCACATCGATCATGGTTTCGAGTTTGTCCGGTGCAAGGTCCGTGACAAGGTTGCGGGGGAGGTGGATGTCATGGGTGGCCAGCATTTGGCGGAACTGGGCCACACCCTCCGGATAAAATTCTTCAAGATAGTCAAAGACAACGGCATTGCCAATGCCGTGATGTAGTCCCAGGACAAATGCAAGACCATAGGAAAGGGCATGGCAGACCCCCACCTGGGAATAGGCAATGCTCATACCGCCGCAATAGGAGGCCATCATCAGCTTGTCATCTTTGTCTGGAATATTTTTTAAAAACACATCACGGCAAAGCGCCAGGGATTGTTCCCCATAGGCTTGGCTGAATGTGTTTAAATAGGTGCCCGAGAGAGATTCCACGCAGTGGATATAGCAGTCCATCCCCGTATAAAACCACTGCTCCAGTGGGACATCGGCTATCAGTTCCGGGTCCAGCAGTATCTGATCGAATACGGTGTGATCGGAATTGAGTCCCAGTTTTTTTGTCGGACCGGTCAGAACCGTGGTCCGGGAGACTTCTGCGCCGGTACCCGAAAGCGTGGGAATCCCTGCATGATATACCGCCGGATGGCGAATCAGGTCCCAGCCCTGGTAGTCGGCCGAGGATCCCGGGTTGGTGAGCATCAGCGCTACCGCTTTGGCAAGGTCCATGGTACTGCCGCCGCCGATACCGATGACCCCTGCAGGCAGTTGGTCGATATAATTGCTGACCTGGTCTCTAAGACGGTCCACGTAGGTTGTTTTGGGTTCATCATCAACATTCACCCAGATCAGCAAATCCTTGTCGTGTGCCGGAATTCTCGACCGAAAGTCCGTCTTCTTAAACACATCGTCAACCAGATAGACGATAAATGAATTCGCGTTTGTGCGTCGATGAGCCAGGATATCATCGAGCTGATTAAAGCAGCCTCTGCCGAAAATAACATTTGAAACAAGTTTGAAATTGCGAAACATGATTATCGCTCCATAACTAGATTGAACAGTAAATAGTGAGAATCGGAAACTTGTGGCATCACCCAATCAAGTGAAAATTGAAAACTTGTGGTATCGCGCCGTTCTATCTTTTTTATTAAAATCGATAGAATACCTTCAGTCTTCATTTCTCTTTATTCAATTATGTATTACAGCCCTTCCGCCGTAAGTACCTTTTTCATATTTTCAATACGCTTGTTTACCTCTTCGGCGGTCCAGGACAGTTTGATCTGCATAGAGATCAAGCGGCCCATGATGCCGTCGGATTGTGGCAATTCCAGATGATCGTAATCGGGCAGGTCGTCCAGCATTTGAATCGGAAGCCTGGCCGCGGAGATCAGTTTTTTCAGGTGGCCCCAGTGTCGCAGATAGTGCCAGTTGTTGTCAAACCAGTAAAAGCAGGAATCAACCCCGGCATCCCCCATTTTTGCGGCAACCCTGCCGGCTTTCGCCGCATCGGGTAGAAAAAAAGATAAAAATGTGGCTGAATCGCCATCTTTATCCGGAAGCCGACGCCAGGTAACACCGGTAAATGGGGTCAGTGCATCCTTAATCGCTTTTTTATGAGCACGCTGTTTTTCCAGAATTCGATCCAGCTTTCTGAGCTGGGCCAGGCCCACTGCGGCATTGAGTTCGCTGATCCTGAAGTTGGCGCCCAGGATCAAATGGTCCTCAAGTCCGCGGTCATTGCCTGTATGATCGTGACCATGGTCGGCATAGGCATCTGCCCGTTTATAAATCTCCCTGTCATTGGTGACCAAACCACCGCCCTCTCCGCAGGTAATGGTTTTCACCGCGTCAAACGAGAAGCAGCCCGCCTGTCCGAACGTTCCCAGTGCCTTGCCGTGAAAGGTCGCCCCTATGGCCTGGCAGGTGTCTTCAATCAGAACAAGTCCCTTTTTATCGCAAAGGGCCCTGATTTCGTCAATGCGGGCCATGGCACCGCACATATGCACCGGCATCACGGCCCGGGTTTGCGGTGTGATGGTTTTTTCAATGGCTTCGGGCGCCAGGCAAAGGGTTTCGTCTATGTCTGCAAATACCGGTATCGCACCGGCCTGGAGTACGGCTTCAAAGGTCGCTACGAAAGTAAAGGGGGGCACAATGACTTCGTCTCCGGCGCCGATACCGCAGGCGGCCAGTGCTATGGAAAGGGCTGCCGTTCCGCTGGCGCATAAATGGCAGTATTCCGTCTTGAGGTGCCGGGCCAGTTCGGTTTCAAATGTTCTTGCCTTCCAGCGGCCCTGGCGGGCCTGATCAAAACCGTAGCGAAACAGTACGCCTGTTTCGAGCACTTCTGTTACCTGTTTTCTTTCTTCATCGCCAAATATTTCAAATCCCGGCATATTTTTTATCTCCTTAGTTTTATCCTTTTGCCTTAATCGGCTGGGCTTTTGACCCAATTGTGTTGTTTGATTTTGAAAAATAACTGCCAAAATACTCTTTCATGGCCAGACGGGCATAATGACTGGCCCGCGTACCGATATATTTGCCATGGCCGACAACCACGGCGATGGCAATTTGGGCATCGCTTTGTTTATCAGCGGCAAAGCCGACAAACCAGTCAAATCGGGCATCCCGCTGCCGGTTGTAAATGCTGCCGGTTTTGCCGCCGATGGTGAGCCGTTTAAGGATGGCGTCTTTTTTTCGACCTCGGAAGGCTTTCCTGCAAGTTCCTGATTTTATGGTAGCTTGCATTAAATCCATGACCGTTTCAGATGTTTGGGGCGTGATGGCTTGATGGATAATGGCAGGGTGATTCACGTAAACAGTCTTGCCCCTATCATCGGAAACCCGGTCAAAAATGGAGGGCTCTATAAGGATGCCATGGTTGGCAACAGCGCTTGCCAGCATGGCGCCATGCAATGGTGAAAGGGTGGTGTCCCGGTTAAAACCACAGGCAATTTCAGCCCACTGGTAAGGTTTTTCAGACAACCGAACCCGGCTGGGTGCCACGGGAATTTCAAACCCGATGTCCCGATTAAACCCGAAGGCCAGCGCATATTTTTCCAGTGTGTCTTTTCCCAGACGCAATGCCCCAATTTTGCCGAATACCGGATTTACCGATTGCGCAAAGGCATCCTTGAATAAGATGCGGTTCGTATATTTATTGGTTTTTTCCTTGATCTGGGATTTGTAAAGGGTATATTTGCCGCCGTTAAAGGTCAGCTTAGAGTCCGGTTTTAAATCACAGGTTTCCACAGCCGCGGCCGCCGTAATAATTTTAAAGATGCTGGCCGCCGGGAATTTACCCATGATGCACGGGTTGTCTGTTTTGTTGTCCCTGTCAAAACCCGTCATGGACAGAACCCTTCCCGTGGTGGGGTCCATGACGACGATACCCAGATAACGGGGTATGTAACGGGGAGAGCGCCAGTTCATCTGGCTGAGCATATACGCCTGGAGATTGAAATCAATGCTGGTTGTGGCGTTAAATTTTTTACCGGCATGATAAAAATTAAGGGTTTGGGTTGTCAGGTTTAACACCCGACCACTGTCGATACTGGTTCGAATCTCGGCCTTGCTGATTGCATTGGTCTCTTCCTGGATGCGGGAAATCTGGAGAGCGGTAGCTGACTGTTGATCTTCAGGGCAGTTCCGTCCGTCAGCTTGATCACCAAGCCCGGTAACGCCAAAATACAGCAACATGCCCAGAACCGTCATGATTATTGCGTATTTGATCCGTTTAAAAATCAGTTGTTTTTGATTTCCGGTATGAATCAAACTGCCCTGGTAATCCCGCCAGTCTGTCGGAAACGGTTTTGTATGTAAGGTGGGTCGTTTTTGGAACATGCTGTGATTCAATCAATTGTAAAAATGAATATATTTTTGTAAAAATTACCGGCAGCAAGACAACTTTACTGCATGCAAGTATTGTTATTTTGTTTCAGATTATTTTACCGGCGTTCCCGGCCGAAATTTTTTGTCAAGGGTGGCAACGGCGCATTTTTTGCCGTCGACGGCCGCCAGCAGCATGCCATTGGACAGGATGCCCATCAATTTGGCCGGCTTCAGATTGGCCACCACGATGACCTGTTTATCCATGAGTTCAGCCGGGCTGTAACTGGCGGCAATACCGGCAACAATGGTCCGGTTCTCCCCTATATCCACTTCCAGCTTGAGCACCTTTTGGGCCCGTGGGATCGCTTCGGCATGGACAATGGTGCCCACCCGCAGATCAATGGCCGCCAGTTTGTCAATGCTGATTTCCGGCTTGATGTCCGGCAGGGTCAGCTGTGTTTCTTCTGTCGGTGCCTCTTTTTTTTTTTTGAGATCAATTCTGGGAAACAGGGTAATGGATTTTGGCAGTTGGGTGCCCGGTTTTATGACATTCCATGTTTTCAGCAGATTAATGCGGTAAAATGCCTTGTCTGGCTCCAGGCCCAGATGTTTTTGCATTTTTTCAGCGGTATCGGGCATGACGGGATAGATCAGGCCGGAAATAATTCTAAGCCCTTCAAGCAGGTTATAAATAACGACTTCGAGCTGTTTCCGACTCGATTTGCTTTTTGCCAGCTCCCAGGGAGCGGTGACATCAATGTATTTGTTCATCCGGCCTATAAATTCCCATGTGGCAATCAGACCCTTGTGAAAGGCAAATTGGTCCATGGCTTTTTCAAATTCCAGCAACGCAACGGTTGCCTGGGATGCCAGTCCGAGTTCAAGCTGCTGTTCGGTGGCCGGATCAGGTTGGGGGACAATCCCGTCAAAGTATTTATGGACCATTGTAATAACCCTTGAGAAAAGGTTGCCCAGGTCATTGGCCAGATCCGAATTGATGCGCTGTACCAGGGCTTTTTCTGAAAAATTTGAGTCCAGCCCGAAAACCATGTCCCGCATCAGAAAAAAACGAAAGGCGTCCAAGCCGTATACATTTTTCAATGACAGTGGCTCCACCACATTGCCAACACTTTTGGACATCTTGCTTTCATCGATATTCCAGTAGCCATGGACATTCAGGTGCTGATAAATATCAATCCCGGCTGCTTTGAGCATGATGGGCCAGTAGATGCCGTGGGGCTTTAAGATGTCTTTGGCCACGATATGCTGGGCTGCCGGCCAGAGTTTTTTAAAATGAGCCCCATCGGGATAGTCCAGGGCCGTAATATAGTTCAGCAACGCGTCAAACCAGACATATGTGACGTATTCCTTGTCAAAGGGCAGGGTGATCCCCCATTGCAGTCGTGTTTTAGGACGCGATATGCACAGGTCTTCAAGCGGTTCTTTCAAGAATGACAAAATTTCATTTTTATACCGCTCGGGACGAATAAAATCAGGATGGGTTTTAATATGGTCAATGAGCCACTCCTGGTAACGGCTCATTTTAAAAAAATAGTTGGATTCCTTGATCGTTTTCGGTTTTGTCTGATGATCCGGACATTTGCCGTCAACAAGTTCCCGTTCGGTGTAAAACCGTTCACACCCAAAGCAGTACAGTCCCTCATACTCGCTGAAATAAATGTCTCCCGTGTCATAAATGCGTTGCAGAATCTGTTTTACAAGCAAGATATGAGACGGATCCGTGGTGCGGATAAAAGCATCGTTGGAGATGTTCAGCTCAGGCCACAAAGCTTTGAAAAGATTGCTTATTTTGTCGGTATACTGCTTGGGTGTCAGATTCTCATCCCTGGCGGCCTGAACAATTTTATCGCCATGCTCATCGGTTCCGGTAAGAAAAAATGTTTCACGGCCCTGCATGCGGTTGTACCGGCAGGTGACATCGGCCGCAATGGTTGTGTAGGCATGGCCCAGATGGGGCCTGGCGTTAACATAGTAGATGGGCGTTGTTATATAAAAAGGTTCTGACATGTTTAGCTTTTCTCCTTGATGATGGTGTCCAGCCCGGTTTCTATCTCAGTGCCGTTATCTAGGCGCAGGGATATTCGGTTACAGATAACATTATGCCGGATAACTTTGCCCTTGCCTTTGGCGGTTTCGACTATCCTGCCGATTTTAGGAAAGGATTTTTTTAGATATCGGTAGGTTTCGTCCTCAAATGTAAGACAGCACATAAGCCGCCCGCATTGACCGGAAATTTTAGTCGGGTTAAGGGAAAGGCCCTGGTTCTTGGCCATACGAATTGAAACTGGATCAAATTTTTCCATAAACAGGGAACAGCACAGCTCCCGACCGCACCTTCCGATTCCGCCGCACATTTTTGCCTGGTTGCGAATTCCGACCTGACGCATTTCAACCCTGACACGGAACTGCTTGACGAGCATTTTAACCAGTTGACGGAAGTCCACCCTGCCTTCGGATGTGAAAAAAAACGTGAGCCGGCTGGCATCAAACGTACTTTCAACGGAAAACAGGTTCATGGCCAGCCCCAGTTGCTTGATGTAATCAAGGCAGCAGGCAAATGCCTGTTTTTCCGTTTCCACGTTTTTCTTTTCTTGTTTAAAATCCTGTTCGCCGGCAATACGGAAAACTTTTTTTAAGGGTTTGCGATTGTCGTTTTTTTTGAGGATTTCCGGGTTGACGGCGACAAATCCAAAGCCGAGCCCTTTTTCTGTTTCCACGATGACGCAGTCCCCGCAATTTAGTACAAACGCACCGGAATCAAAGTCATAAACTTTGCCGGCGGTTTTAAATCTTATGCCCACTTTTTTTTTCATCAGCAAAAATTTGTAATACCTTTATATCTTTATGTGATAGTAGTAAAATATGAGTTTTGAGTCGTAAAAAATAACCTGGTGGCGCTGTTGCTCTTACAACGCATCACTCATAATTTTTATCCCTTGTCAAAATTTTTGTTTTTTTGCCCGATAGGGAATAGTTGTTATAAAAGATGCCAAAAGTTCCTATCATTTTTCAGCAAGCTGAAGCATTAACAGCTCCAGGCTAAGTCGCGGGTTTGCATTTGATTCAATATTCCGCTGTGTTTTTTGAATCGCCTTTATTTTTAACAGCAGCGATTCGGGTGAATTTTTTTCTGAAATTTTTTGCAACGTTGCAGTCATATCCTTGTTTATAATTTTTTTATTATTATATCTGCATACCACCAGGTCCCGCAACCATGATTTAATGATTTCGAGTGTATCAGGCAAGGTCTCTTTTTGCCTGGCCAGATTTTCGGCAAAAGCCAGTAGGACATTAATCGATCTTGCGGGCAGGGCACCGGGGTTGTCCAGGCCGCTGGCAGACAAAAGCCAGTTACGGTGATCGATCCATCCGGTCTCGCTCATGGATTGAGCCCTGGACAAACTGCCGCAGGCCATTCCGGCAATAATAGACGCCTGCGCCGCCGGTATTTTTTTATTTTTTATCAGATAGAGTGCAATGCTTTTACGAGAAATCGGGTTGAATCTGATCTGCTGGCAGCGTGATACAATAGTCGAAAGGAGGTCGGATGTCTGCTCGGCGGTCAATATCAGTATGGTTGACGCAGGTGGTTCTTCCAGAACCTTTAAAAGTGCATTGGCTGCTTCCGGGTTCATGGCCTGGGCCTGGGATATGACCACCACCCGTAACCGTGCTTCAAAAGGCTTCAGGGTAAGCGTGTGACACAAACTGCGAATTTGAGCAATCTTGATAATTGAACCGGTTGGCTTAATATGCAGAATATCCGGATGATTGTTGGACAGAATCTTTCGGCATGGCCTGCAAACACCGCAGGGTTCCGATGCCACAGTCCCATCGGGATGACGGCCGGTTTTGCCGGCACGTTGTTCCTTGCTTTCGGTTCCTTTACCCCGGCAGTTACACGCCATGGCAAAAGCGATAGCTGCGCTGTGTTTGCCTGCCCCGGCAATTCCGGTAAAAAGAAGAGCGTGAGGTATGGTGCCTTTTTTAAGAAGCGTAGTTAAAAGCTGCAGGGGACGCTTTTGAT
>CAZFXX010000111.1:0-9474 GCA_964522985.1 uncultured Desulfobacteraceae bacterium | reverse complement strand
TCAATCCGGAACGAACCTACCCATCGATGTTCGAACCCATTCACGGTTCAGCGCCAAAATACGAAGGCAAAAACGTCATCAACCCCATTGCTGCCATCGAGTCAGCCCGAATGCTGTTAGAGAATCTGGGTGAAGAACAGGCAGCTGCGAATATTGAAACCGCAGTCAAAACTGTTCTGGCAGCCGGTCAGCTAAGAACTCAGGACATGGGCGGTACCAGTTCTACATCCGAAATCGGTGATGCTGTAGCTGAAGCCGTTCGCAAAAACTGATCCAACGCCGGATGGGGCGGTGGCAGCAAAAATTCCAGCTTCATCCGGTGATTCCTTTGAATTGACCACAACTGCAATTTAAAATTAAACAGCAGTGCGGCTGGACAATGTCACATATTTTAGAGGATGTGAAGCCCGTCCCGAAAGGCTGGCTATCCACCGGGTAGCGAGTCCTTGGATCAACGAGAGTAATCCCTGAGATTAAGCGTAGGACAGCGAGACGGCAGGCCGTAAGCCGAAAAGTTGAAGGGATTGGCTGAAAAACCATTTTGTCAAGAAGGCATTCAAACATGTTGATCGGCTTATTTTCGAAAAATCGTTCTGCCGCTCTGGTTCCATTAGACCTTAGTAAAAAGGGGTTGTGCTAACCCAAAATTAACCGCCCGGGCACAAGTCTCCATGGTAGAATGGTTGTAATTATAATCATCTGCTAAGGAGGCGAAGGTGTTGCTTCGTGTTGACTGGGTGGAGATTTTTGTCTGCGGTAAAAAACAGGCCACGCATGAGCGGGTATATGGTAACAACAAGTGGTGCCTTACGCCGGGACATTACCTTAAGCTTATTCAGCAGCGGCCGATGTCTTTCAACAGCGCCCGCCCTATCCGGCAATGGCGGAAGATGTGGTTTGAATTGTTACACCATCTTTTTATCCGTTTCTGTGGATCTGCTGCCCGAGTCCGGACTCGACGTGTGCGAATCTTTTACACCTCAGCCGATTACCGAATTACCATTTAAAGAGGCCTGGGAAAAATGCCGAACCCTCCGTTACGGTGGAGGATATGCAACACCTGGTGCAGCCGGTTTTTAGTTATCGTGCAAAGCGCAGGTGAAACTATGACGTTACACGTTATTTATTGCCGTTCGAAGTATAAACGCGAGGTATGATTACATTCCTGCCGTTTTCTGCTGATACCCTTTGGGTAATTTAAACAATCCGGCAGGGGCTTTGCCTTTTTTAAACTCCAAAAGTTCTGTGGTATGCCGAATTTTTTGACCCATCATCTCCTGGGTCATGCTTGTATACACCCGGACCCCTTTTATTTTTTTCATTTCCAGGGTCATGTCCTCCATGGAATTCTGCATGCCGGGCATACCGGACATCATCAAAGACCCCATACGGGCATACATTTTTTTATCAACCGTCAGGTCTTCTGTTGCCCATACTTCATTGGTCATGACACCCATAAACGTCTTCATCGTTACGATATATTTTTTACATTTCCAGCTCTTGATTTTCTTTTTTTCACCCGTGGCCGCAACATTTATCTCCATTTTCATCATATTTTTCATCATACCCTGAAAGGCGGCCTGTCCCTGGGTGTCCTGCGAGGCACCCTGGGACATGGAGATATTCATATCCAGTGGCATTTCCACATAGGTTTTGTCCGTGTGATCGATCATAATCATTTTTTTCCGGTCCGGGAGCAGAATGACGGAATGTTCCGGATTATCGCTGCGAAAACCTTTTTCAGTAAGCCATGTGGTTTCAACCACATCTTTGGCAGGCTGGTTTTGCCCCATGATCTGCACTGCATTCGAATGTTGCCTGTTTTTCATAAATACATCCGCAACGGCATAGCCGGAAGAAAAAATAAGTACAAAGAGAATTGCAAAACCGGCAGCACCAATAAAATTTTTTTTCATGGGTGTCTCCTTTTCAACAGGGTTGAATATAGAACCGTCGTTTCAAAACAATTTGACGGTCGATATAAAAATTTCCAAAGGGTTTATGAACTCGGAATAAAATATATATCATGAAAAAAAAGAAATCAATCCCTTTGCGGGAATCATCCGACCAAGGGAAAAGTTAAAAAAAGTGCCGAAGACCACCTTCTGCTCCGGCAGTTGATCGAAAAATTCATGAGACTGACAAAAAAATAAACGCCCAGCCGGATAGCCGGCTGGGCGTTAAGGAGGAGAACAGCTGAAAAAATTATTAGGCTAAAAATAGTACAAGCAAATTTCCTGCCAACAATAATATTTTTAAGTTTAAAATCAACAATAACAATTTTTTACATAAATTCAAGATAGTTATAAATTTATTTTTTTAATATTTTTATATATTTTTAGGTTTGGTGCATCAAAAAACCAACTATACCCGTAAAAAATTCAAAAATTTGAACCATCTTGGAATTAGCCGTCCAAAAATTTGACCTTTTAAAAATTCGCGTATACGGCCGCAATAGAAAACCGCTCATGCCGTCTTTTTCATCGCCCGGATTCCATATTTTTTTGCCGAAGTATTACGGTCCCGGCTTTACCTGTTTTCCCATGTAATCATCCAAGGCTGCCTGCAGGGCCGCAGCAGACAAAAAGGCACAGTGCCTGTCTTCTTCAGGAAGGCCTCCTGCCAGTTCTATGATGGTTTCGCCTGTAATATCGGTGAGTTCTTCGGGGTTTTTGTCGAAAGCGGTCTCCACTGCAAAAGAGCCGCAAATACCGCTAGGGGCGCAGCCGTCCGTAATGAAAGAGGCCTTGCAGACCCGGTCTCCGTTAAATTTTAGATAGACCTGAATGGTATCGCCACAGTCGCCCAAAACGCGTCCATGGCCATCGGGGTCCTGCATCTCGTACATACAGCGCGGTGATTTCCATCGGTCAAATGCAGCCTGACCGTATGTAGCCATGGCATCTGCGTCGATTTGATTCTGTATTTCATTGACAAAATTGTCGATTGTGTCAGACATGAGGGTGTATTCCTTAATCTAAAGCCCAAGATGGCATGATCCCATCCGTAATTTTTTGCAGGGGGACTGTCGTTGCCCGAAAGAAAAAATGACAAAAAAAGTCAGGAAGACGACAAAAAATGTCAGTTACAGGGTGAAAAACGGGACTAACAGACATCTTGTATTTCAAATTTTTCACCAAGTTGCAACCATTAAAAGGAGGGCAGAGAATAAATGTTAAGGCGCTGATCAATAAAATAGTAAAATTCTCTTTTACCGCTCAGGGAAATGGGATCCTTTGTTCCGTTGGAGTGATACAGATATGCTTCAAACCATCCGGTTCCATCGCTGCCGTCACTCTGGCTGCCGGCCGTGATTCTTGCCATGACACCCCTATTCAGAGTGAATACAGTGGGTGCGCCGACACCACGACCATCCGCCGGTACATGTTCGTAATCCACTACCTCCCGGTTGGCAAAGCTGGATTCAACGTTGGTGAGCAGGTTACGGCCATCATGAATGGCGATGGAATCTTTGGCCTTAGCCTGGAAGTTGACCATATAAGATAGGCCTATTTGGGCCAGGATGCCAATTAAAAGGACAACCAGGACGAGTTCCAGCAGGGTAAACCCGCTGCAATTGCCGGGGTTGACCGGATTTGTGGTTTTATTGTAAGGCATTTGATCCTCCGCTTATCTTTTGCCAGTCACCATCAGCATAAACAAGGGCAACCTGCTCACGGTTCGGGTAATCGACATTACCGAATCCGAGAACGCCCTGTTTGTTTTTCCATACCAGAAAGCGCCGGTTGTGCTCTATGGCAAAAGTTTGCTTTTGCTGCAGTGCCATCATTGTTTCGCTGCCCTGTTTTCGACCGGATGCAGGAAGTCTTGTTTTAGCGAGTGTAAGCCATTTGTCTGAAGTGCAAATGGAAATATTTTTTTCACCCGGATAGTTGATGTTGCCAAAACCCAGATTGCCGTCTTTATCTTTCCATACCAGATATCTATTACTCAATGCGGATGCGATTGGCGATGCAGGCCCGGTTTCAATATATGTTTCCACTTCAATTTCAGGTAGGACCTCAGGTTCCTGTTGCTGCTTAAAAGAGATCGTTTCAACTGCCAGCGGGTTTTTGTCGGGTTCCAGGGAGGCCGGCAAAAGGCCGATAACAGGGGCCTTTTTAACGGAAGGCGCTGTGGCAAGCATGATTTTCGACCCCATGGACGGCCGCATGCTTTTATCAATCGAAGCGCTGATGTTCCGGTTATTTATGGTGACTGTTTTGGAAAGAGAAAAATTATCAACCTGCGACTTATATCGCCACGCGATTGTGGTGAGAAAGGATTGACTAATGACATATTCAGGATGCAGATCCATCAACTTATCAGGATAATGTTTATTGTCCTGATAGTACTTGTTCAGGGCCATGGCCATTTGAGCCAGACCGCCGCTGGGGGTTTTAAGGGCAATAAGTTCCACCCGGTTATATGCCTCTTGGTAATGTTCACGGGTTTCTTTTGTCGTCTGAAAATGCCTGTATCCCGTAAGGCTTATCCATGCAACAAGTACGATAAAGACGATGACAATGTATTTTTTCTCCATATTGGCCCTCTGTCTGCAGGCGCAGTCATAAACGCCCCATCCTTCAAATAACACCTGATAGTCGATTAATGCAAATAATATGCCTGATTTTTAATTATAATTTAGCGTTCAAAAAAAAAGCCTTCATGTCAAGCCGGTTAACAACATCTGTAAAAATTTCTCCGATAACGGTCTGCCCCTGGGCACTGCCTGAGATTTTAGCTCTTTCCGCCTGACCACGAACAGACTGTTGGGCCAGGATTTGATTTTCCCTGATCAAAAAAGCGTCATAGGTAATATCCGAAATCCATTTTCTACCAATGAGATCCAGGTGAAAGGAGGTGATATCGATTTTCAGATAAACATTGTTTTCTTCCCGGGTTGTCAGGACCTGGGCGCCCATGTTTTGTAAAGACCTTGAAACTGTTTCCTGAAAGAGCCCAAGCAGATCAAAGGCGCCGATCAAAAATCCTTTGCTGTTTTCCCGGGTCAGGGTCAGTGCAAACTTGCCGGTAAAATGTTTGAACGTTTCTTGAGCCGCCGGCCCGAAAAGAGACTGTCCGGCACGGGAATCATTCACTTCCAGATAAATATTTCTACCTGCCAGGATCGTTGACCGGGAGGGCAGGTGATAATTGATGTTTATATAAGATGTAGTGGCACAGGCACTTGCAAACAGACCGGCGAACAGGAAAAAAAATATATTTTTTGTTAAAGAATGAACGGGTTTCATGAAAATATTCCTCCGATGCACCAATTGATTATAAGAAAAGTAACTGTCTCCGGAAGGCAGCGAGGTTGTTTGATTGCCAGACAATTAACCCTTTATCGGTGGAATGTCAATAAATTCTATGGGATTATGGCACCAGGCGTCAATTTAAAATTGAAAGACCGGCATCTGATAAAAAAGTAAAAACAAAAAATCGACAACCTGCCATGATTGATGTATGTTCCCTATTAAGAAACGAATTTTAACGCCACTTTATCGAAAAACCTGTAACACCTCCAATTTTTGAAAAGCGGCCAAACTGTTTTTTTAAATATTTTTGTTATAGTATTGCCTATGAAACCAATTGTAGCCATTGTCGGTCGGCCCAACGTCGGGAAATCGACCTTTTTTAACCGGATCACCCATTCAAAGGGGGCACTGGTGGATGATTTGCCGGGAGTTACCCGTGATCGAAATTTCGGTAATGCCCTCTGGGATGAGGTTGTGTTTACCCTTGTGGATACCGGTGGATTTGCACGGGGAGGTGAAGATCTGTTTGCCGATCAGATCCGCAAACAGGTTCACCTGGCCATTGAAGATGCCGATGTGATTATTTTGATGCTGGACGGCAAGCGCGGGATATCACCGTTTGATACGGACCTGGCTGCCATCCTGCGCAACACGGACCGGCCTGTATTTTATGTGGTGAATAAAATCGACGGTATTGAGCAGGAGGTACAGTTGTATGATTTTTTCAGCCTGGGCATTGAAAAGGCCTATCCGGTATCAGCCGAACACGGATACGGGATACCTGACTTTCTCGATGATCTTGTGGGTACGTTGCCGGATTTCACCGGAGAGACTTCCGATGAAATGATCCATCTTGCAGTGGTGGGACGACCCAATGTGGGCAAATCATCCCTGATCAACCGTATCCTGGATGAAAAGCGCCTGCTGGTGAGCGATCTACCCGGGACCACCCGGGATGCCATTGACAGTGTCTGCACAATTAACGGGCAAAAGTATGTATTAATCGACACCGCCGGTATCCGGCGTAAAAGCAAGGTGTCGCAGAAACTGGAAAAATTTTCCATCATCAAGGCATTAAAAAGCCTTGACCGGTGTGATGTGGCCCTCATCGTCATCGATGCCCATGACGGGATTACAGAGCAGGACATCAAAATTGCCGGCTATGCCTATGAAAGAGGCTGCGGCTGTATTTTTTTGTTGAACAAGTGGGATATTGTCGAAAAAGATAGTAAAACCGCAAAAAAATATTTTGAACAATTAAAAATCGAGGCTAAATTTTTAAATTTTTCCCCTGTTTTGACAATTTCGGCCCTGACCGGTTCACGGGTTTTTAAAATTTTTAAAAACGTGGATGATGTATACCATCAATACAGTGTGCGCATTGGAACCGGGCCCATAAACAAAATACTCGAACGGGCCATTAAGCGCAATGAACCGTCACTGCATAAAGGAAAACGGCTCAAATTTTATTATGCGGCCCAGGTATCCTCCAAACCACCGACATTTGTCTGTTTTGTGAACTACCCTGAGGCAGTCCATTTTTCTTACAGGCGGTATCTGATCAATCAGATCCGGGCCGAGGCCGGGCTGGACAAAACCCCGCTACGGGTGATTTTCCGACAGCGGACCGGCCGTATCGAGTTTGGCAGGCAAAAAAACGCACGCAAAACGAAAAAAAAACAGGGCCGCAACCGCCCATCCTGACGCTGCGGAATATTCAGTCATGGATCTTTTTGAACATCAGGCAAAAAAAACTGGACGCCAGGCAATGCCGCTGGCCGAGCGCATGCGCCCTAAGCACCTGGGTGAATTTACCGGGCAAGTGCATGTTGTCGGTAAAGGAGCACCGGTGCGCAGTGCCATTGACAATGACCGAATTTTTTCCATGATCCTCTGGGGACCGCCGGGTTGCGGAAAAACGACCCTTGCAAGGATAATGGCTGGTGACACCAGTTCATACTTTGTTCAATTTTCAGCGGTACTTGCAGGGGTTCGACAAATCCGGTCGGTGATCGAGGAGGCCCGCGATCAGCAGAAGATGTATCGTAAAAAAACCATTTTATTTGTAGATGAAATCCACCGGTTCAACAAGGCCCAGCAGGATGCCTTTTTACAGCATGTGGAAAGCGGGCTGATAACACTGGTGGGGGCCACGACTGAGAATCCTTCCTTTGAAGTAATCCCGGCCCTTATGTCGCGCTGTCGGGTGATTGTGCTGAAACCTTTCTCACTGGAAGAGATCAAGACAATTCTGGCAAGAGCCCTGACCGATGAGGTTAATGGGCTTGGTTCGGACAACCTGACGATAGCACCCGACGCTTTGGAACACCTTGCAAGGATTGCCGGCGGGGATGTGCGGACTGCGCTCAACGGCCTTGAAATAGCCGCGGCCCTGCTTTGTTCAGACCCAAAGGGCAATGACAAAGATCCGCATATCCATATCACGCTGAAAAATGTGGAAACCGCCCTTCAGCAAAAGGCCCTGATGTACGACAAAGCTGGCGATGAGCACTTTAACCTCATCTCCGCCTTTCATAAAAGCCTGCGCGGCAGTGATCCGGATGCAGCCCTTTACTGGCTGGGCCGAATGCTGACGGCGGGTGAAGACCCGTTGTATATCGCCCGGCGAATGGTCCGGTTTGCTTCAGAAGATGTCGGAAATGCCGATCCGCCGGCCCTGCAGACCGCTTTAAATGCGATGGAAGCGTTTCGCTTTTTAGGTTCTCCGGAAGGAGACATAGCCCTGGCCCAGGCCGCAGTTTACCTTGCCACGGCCCCGAAAAGCAACAGTGTTTATGCGGCTTACGGCAAGGTACGGGAAGTGGTGGAAAAAACAGGGGCGCTGCCGGTCCCGCTGCATATCCGCAATGCCCCCACCCGTCTGATGAAGAATCTGGGATATTCCAGGGGGTATAAATATGCCCATGGCTACAAACATGCCTATGCGGCTCAGGAGTATCTGCCCGAAGCTCTGGAAGACCGGGTGTACTATGAGCCCAGCACGCGCGGTTATGAAAAAACGATTGCACAGCGGCTGGAGAAGTGGAAATGTTTAAAAAAAAAGCTGGCGGGAAATAAAGGTATGCCTCACTGAATTAGAAGCAGACCTGTTTCACTATTTTTCGACACTTTAGCACCTGAACAAACAATAGGGAGTATCCATCCAAAAATAGGAATTTGTGTTCAAGCTCAAGGCATGCACAAACATAACCGAAGGTATGCACTTGATATTCATAGGATTATTTTTTTGCAGAACGATTATTTATAGATGCCTGCCGGATGACAGGGTAAAGCGAACACGGCGTGTCGCAGGGGGTGTTTCGGGCACTTGGATATTTTGAAAGGTTTGTTCGGTAAAGGTGACTTTGCCAGACTTTTCTAAAAGAATAACTGCCGAAGATCGGGTGCCGTATTCCCGGCCGGCAATAAAAATAGAAGAAAGCCGGCGTTCCCATGCCAGGTCCATGCCGGTGCCCGGCAGTGTTTCATCGGCAAATCGGCGGCGGTCGGCCATCAGGGTGATGACGGTTCTATCGGATATGTGCCGGTTTTGCCGAATAATTGAATCCAATCCTTTTTTACCTTTTACCACCTTGGGCCAGGGCGTATCGAGCAGGTGATTGGAAAGCCCGTAGAGCCCCGGGGATAATGCCTCTATTTTACCGGACCGGTTGGAATAGTAATAGATCCCCGACAAGTCGCCGACGATCAGATTGAATCCGTTATAATCCTGTCCGGTTTTCCGGATACCTTCAAGATAGTCCGGTGCCGGCATTGAACCGTCTAAAAAATCGCTTACAAGCAAACCCCGGGAAGGGGCACTCTCCTTTAATGCGGCTGGGTCTCGGAAATTGGTAATTGCGGCAAGGCGGCCGGAACGGGTGATGCCCAGCCATGAACCCATATTTTTTAAATCCCGACCGGCAAGGATATCAGGCCGGTCATGCCAGAATGATAGCGGGGCGGCCCGACGACTGAAAAATTCATCGCGGTTGGCCCCCAGGACCAGATGGTAGACCGGGTGAATGTTGTAGGCAAACAGAATCAGGCACATATTCTTGGCATTGACCTAAAGGCATGGGGCATGATAACTATTCAACAAAGAATGAAAGTACTGAATTGTGAGTGGTGCGTAATGCGTTATGAAAAATGCTGAATCGAGGGTTTATTCCTCAATACTCAAAACACATATGTCACTACTTGTATATAGATA
>CAZFXX010000110.1:0-9489 GCA_964522985.1 uncultured Desulfobacteraceae bacterium | reverse complement strand
CCCCGCCGTGATATCCTCGCTGTCCTGATCATCCACCGCGCGCAGCACGGCATGGACCGGCCCGCCGCTGTCATCGGGGAAACGTTCCCTTTGCACGTCCGCATATCGAAAAGTCCATTGCAGGTGTGTCCGGTCAGTTGGGAACACCTCGAATTTGCCATTGAAATCATAGGATTCCAGCCTGTCGCCCTGAACGGCGGTGCCACCGTCCACATAGCCGGCACCCAGTGAATAAAATAGAAAATCGCCTACAGATGCCCGGGCGGATACATTTCCACGGTAATACCCGTCTGTACCGATCTGGGTTTCAAGGGCAGCTTCCGGGGTATCGGTCCCGTTGCGGGTGATGATATTCACCACGCCCCCCATGGCATCGGACCCGTATATTGCCGACATCGGACCCCTGACGATCTCGATGCGTTCGATATTTTCAACGGACAACCCTGAAAAATCAAAGGATTCGCCCCTGGCATTGGTCGGATCGTTGACCTTTACGCCATCCATCAGGACCATGGTAAAATTGGGGTCCGCACCCCTCAGGTAGACGGAACTGATGCCGCCCATCCCTCCGACCTGATCGACGTGCAGACCGGGTATCTGCCGAAACAAATCCACGATGCTCATTGGATTTTTCGATTCGATATCCGCTCTCGATATCACCGTCACACTGGCGGGTGTATTTTTTATCTCCATAGGCAGCCTTGAAGCGGTAACGATACAACCGGCATAAGATCCCGTGATGTCACCATTACAGACAAAGGGCCCATTCCCGTTCTGTCAGGCGATACCAGCCTCAACGAAGGGCACCCCGGCACCTATGATGCCGGCGGTTTTTTTTCAAACCCGGATGCCATCATCAGCTTTGAATGGGATTGGCGCTATGATGGTACGTTTGATGCGTCGGGCGACACGGGAGAGACGCATGGCCATCTGTGGCCGGATAACGGCAGTTATATCGTTGCCGTCCGCGTGACCGATGATGACGAAAGTTCCGACATTGCCGCGCTGTCGGTGACAGTAAACAATGTCGCACCGTCTGTGGATGCCGGTCCGGATGCAGAGATCAATGAAGGCACTGTCTTTAGCCGTACGGGATCTTTCACAGAACCCGGTGAGGACACGCACACAGCCATAGTGAACTATGGGGATGGTTCGGGTGAACAGTTACTCGCGCTGAACCCTGACAAGACATTTACCTTGAGTCACGAATATGCCGATGATGGTGTTTTTACTGTGACAGCAACCGTAACAGATAACGATGGTGGAGAGGGTTCAGGCACGGTTATCGTAACTGTGAACAACGTTCCCCCGATAGTTGAAGCTGGTCCTGACCAGACGGTGGATGAAGGGGAAACAATCAATTTTGCCGGAAGTTTTAACGACCCGGGCATTGCAGACACCCATACCATCCAATGGGATTTCGGAGACGGCGGCACAGCCTCCGATACACTGGCGCCGACACACATCTATGATACGGCAGGAACCTATACCGTAACACTGAACGTAACCGATGATGACGGCGGGGCAGGGTCGGACATCCTGATCGTAACCGTTGAATCGGGTCAGGCCCTGCCCGAGCAGACCATCTTCAACCTGGCGGCCCGGGCCAAGTCCGGCAAGGTCCAGCTCACCTGGTCACCGGTGGCCGGTGCGCAATGCTACAACGTGTACCGCAGCACCTCAAGCGGTGAGCCCTACAACCTGATTGCAGATTGTCATGTGACCGATTACTGCACCTACCTGGATCTGAACGTCGTCAACAATACCACCTATTTCTATGTTGTTCGATCCGTTGCCAACAACTTTGAGTCGATGAATTCAAACGAAATCGGCATAACACCGCGAGCAAGGACAAGGAGATAAAGGCACAGACGAAATAGGGTAGAAAATATTTTTTTAACTTATATGGAAAAAAGCGACAGACACCCAGAACGGTCCTGCCGCTTTTTATTCATATAAAATGTACCCCGACAAAAAGTTGGTTTTTTTCACAATTCCAGCCGATCCCCCGGACAGGACAGGCCCGGCCCGGGCACATGAATCCCCGGTGCTGATTCTTGCTATGGTGTGCGTGTCCTCTTTATGCCCAACCGATTAAATCTGTCACCGACGCTATCCTGAAACCGTTTACAGACATAACATAAACCCTTTGATTCGTAGATAACTGAATATAAAAAGCACGCATTGATTTTTTTGACTTGAAACCCAATGTCGATCATCTTATATTCCCTATTTGAAATTGATGGACTCGTAAACGTTATTTGAGATGGTTCACTAAAACCCTTCACAGAAAGGAAATTATTTTGAATAAATTGGTTTTTGTGGCGATCTTTATGGGCGGTCTGATATTTGCCGGAACCGGTTTTGGCCAGGCGTTTACCGAGCAGGTCACCGGCCCGGTGAAGGATTCAATAAATATCCGGCAAAGTACCCAGAAAATCGAAGATGTCTGGTTTGAACGCAAGACGGAAATGACCGCCGAATTTGAATTGCTTACCAAAGAAACTGAACATCTGGCGGTGCTCAACAAAGATTTGCAGCAAAAAGCGGCAGCCCAGCAGGCGGTGGTGGATGAATTAAAACGTGAAATCGATGAAATCGCCCGCATAACAGTAGAACTCCTGCCTTTTTTAACAGAAACCCATCAGCGTCTGGTGGCAATGATGGAAGGGAGCCTTCCGTTTCTGCCGGAAGAGCGACACGTCCGGCTCAAAAATCTCGATCAGATTCTGAATGATGCCAATGTCGGTGTCAGCGAAAAATTCCGAAAGGTCATGGAAGCCCTTTCCATTGAAGCGGAATATGGCAATACCGTTGAAATTTATCAGGAAAAAATATCCGTGGCCGACAATACGATTCTGGCTGACGTATTTCGACTGGGCCGGCTGTCGCTTTTCTTCCAGTTCCTGGATCAAACCGAAACCGGGTATTTTGATCCCCTCACATCCCAGTGGCAGTTGTTACCGCACAAGTATAACCGGGATATCGGCAGCGCTTTTGAAATTGGTGCCAAAAGACGATCGGCAGACCTGTTGAACCTTCCACTGGGGAGGATAAAACCACAATGAAACAATTTTTATCGGGATGGATCGTCTTATGCTGCTGCCTTTTTCTGGGTCCCGGTCCTACTCATGCCCAGGATATGAGGGCCGCATCCATGGCCGGCAGTCAAAAAAAGGCAGATTTGCTGCAAAAAGCGCTTCTAGAAAAACAGACGGCCCGGCAGGAGGCTGAAAAGAGCCAAAAAAAAATCCTGGCCGATAAAAAGACCCTGCAGCAGGCGATTCGTGCGCTTAAGGCAAAACAAAAAAAGCTGACCGCGCAAAATCAGCAATATAGTAAAAAACTTGAACAGCTGGCTGTTGAAAAAAAGAAACTGACCCAAAAACTACGGCAGGCGGATGCCGCATCCAGAGAACTGGCCGGATTTATCAAAATTACGGCGGGTGACCTGGGCGGCCTGCTGAACCAGAGCCAGCAAAGCGCTTTTGTACCGGGCCGTCAGGATGCGTTGCAGCCCTTGAAAAATCAGACCCGTTTCCCGGGCATGGATGACATTCGCACCATGATCGACCTGTATTTTGATGAGATTCAACGTTCGGGTGAGGTGCGTCTGGTGAGCGGCCCCATGGTCGATCGCGCAGGCGGAGATGTTTCCGGGGATATCCTTGTGCTGGGGAACTTTACTGCCGCCTACCGCACCGGTACAGAGACCGGTTTTTTGATCTACTCCGATAAAAGCCACCGATTGTTCGCCCTGTCAAAACTGCCGTCTGCGCGTATCAAAAAAAACATTACCCGTTACATGGCCGGAGAATCGGAAGATGTTTTCATGGATATCTCCCGGGGCAGCGCCCTTCGCCAGCTGACCCACCGGCTCAGCCTCCCGGATCAGATCAAAAACGGAGGACCCATTGTATGGCCGATTCTGGGGGTCGGCATCCTGGCCATGCTGATTGTACTGGAGCGACTCTTTTCCCTGACTCGGAAAAAGATGAACGCCGATCGTCTGATGAAAAAAATAAAAGGGCCGGCATCGGAGCGAAACTGGGATGCCTGCGGTGAAATATGTGCGCCATACCGGCATAAATCCATTGCCCATGTGTTGCTGCAGGGTGTTCAGGCTGCCTGCACTACACGGGAAGATATGGAAAATGTCATGCAGGAGGCGATTTTACGGGAAATTCCGGGCCTCGAACGATTTTTATCGACACTGGGAATGCTGGCCGGTATTGCGCCGCTGCTGGGGCTTTTAGGTACGGTGACCGGTATGATCAATACCTTTCATGTGATCACCTATTTTGGGACCGGTGATCCGCGAATGATGTCCGGCGGTATTTCCGAAGCGCTGGTGACCACCATGCTGGGCCTGGCCGTGGCCATCCCCATTATGCTGTTTCATACGTTTTTATCCCGCGGGGTGGAAACCTTGATCGGCCAGATGGAAGAAAAATCCGTGACATTTATCAATACCCTTTTCAAGGGCACCCATATAAAAGGCTGAAGGTAGAAGGGGTTTAGACTGAAGGTGGACTTTTCCCATTAAATAGACAGAATGCCTTTAACCTTCAGCCTTCAGTCTTCTACCTTCAACCTAAGTAACATAAACAACCTGAAATAGGGTCAGAGAGAACAGATGTTTCAGTTTTTACAGGCGTATCTCTTCCAGGCGGAAAATTTTTTGCGCTCCGGCGGCATTGTCATGATTCCGCTGCTGCTGGTATCGGTGGTCATGTGGGTACTGATTTTCAACCGTACCCTGTTTCTCCGGCAACTGTACCAGAAAAACATGACCCGGGAAAAGGCGGGAGAGTTTGTCCGGACAGGAGCGTTTCCGGACCACCGGAAATACAAGGGAATTACCGCCCTATTTATCACCGAATTTCTGCTGCGCCGCAGCAACAATGCCAGTATGGATAAACGGATACTGGATGAAACCGTTATGTCGGTGGTGGCTTCTCTGGACAAACATCTGGCCTTTATCCGCGTTCTGGTAGGGGTTGCCCCGTTTTTAGGGCTCTTGGGTACGGTGACGGGCATGATCGCGACATTCGATATTATCAATTTTTTCGGTACCGGCAATGCCCGGGCCATGGCAGGGGGGATTTCCGAGGCCTTGATTACCACCCAGACCGGGTTGCTGGTGGCCATCCCCGGGCTCTATATGTGCAACTTTCTCACCGGCCGGGTCGATCGCCTGAAACAGCAGATATCTTCACTGGGTATCTATCTTAAACGGTATGTCTGATTCATATTTTTTACAGGAGATATTATGCTCAATATAACCGCTGCCAGGCGGGGTCAGAAAAAAACTCTTGAATTGAACATTGCGCCCCTGATCGATATGGTGTTTATTCTTCTGATTTTTTTTCTTGTCACAACCAGTTTTGTCAAGGAGACCGGGGTGGATATCAACAGGCCGTCCGCCGCCACCGCCGTAAGCCGTGAAAAGGCTGGCATACTCATCGGGATTACCAGTGACAACCGCATTTTCATGGAGAGCCGGGAAATCGACATTCGGGCCGTACGGGCCAATATTGAAAGGGCCCTGGCTGAAAACCCGGATGGCGGGGTCGTGATCGTGGCAGACCGGGAAAGCAGTACCGGTATTGCTATCCGGGTCATGGACGGCTGCCGAATGGCCGGTGCCGAAAACATCTCCCTGGCGGCCAATCGGCCTACTCAGGGTAAATAATTGAAGTCACAAAAATTAAACGCCTGAGGTTAAAAAATTTAAACTGGAAATGACACCCCCCGCCGTAAAAATACATACTCACTGGACCCGACCGTTTTTGTTGTGGACCGGTGCGGTAATTTTTTCCCTGATGCTGAATCTGGGCCTGTTCGGACTGATGCCCGGGCTCAGTACCGGTGTGGCCCAGCGGCCCGGAAAAGCCGAACCGCTTCGGATGCTGGAAATTGTCCGGGTTAAACGAGTAGAACCGCCACCCCCCAAAAAAGAATATAAACCCAGGCCTGAGACCATTGCCACACGCCGGGGGCCGGTGGTCAAGGCACCGTCACCGGTCCGCCCTGTTATCGACAAATTGCTCCGGCTGGATTTTGACATAAACCCCAACCTTCCGGTGGGGCCCCTCGTGCTGCCGTCACCTGCCATGGAAACAATTACAATTGGGGCACCTGCCATGGATGGTATTTTCAGTGTCCAAGATCTGGACGCGCCCCTTACACCGCTGGCGAGTATTCCGCCGATGTTTCCCCTTCGGGCCAAACGAAGAAATATCGAGGGATGGGTAAAGGTGAAATTTCTTGTTAACCGGAAAGGCCTTGTGGAAAAAATCGACATCATTGATTCGCATCCGGCCGACATCTTTGACCAGAGTGCCGTGCGAGCCGTTTCCGCCTGGCGTTTTAAACCCGGAATGGTGGAAGGGGTGCCGGTCAAAACCTGGGCGGAACAAACCATAAAGTTCAGACTGGCCAAACAATGAAAAAAATAGAACAGACGGGTTTCAGGTTTATATCGGCCCTTGCATTGTGCCTTTTCATCGCTACGGCTGCATATGCGGCTGAAAAAGAGCCGGTTCCCCTGGCCGCTCGTCTCATCCTTCACAAGGCTGGTAAATATATTACAAAAAGGGACCCGGCCAGCGCCATCAAAGTGCTTGATGCATTTCAGGCCAGGGGTGGCAAAATTCAAAAATCCGGTGTTGCGGAAAAGAAAGGATATCACCATTATCTGATCGATTTTACCCTGGGCAACTGTTATTTATCGACAAATCATACGCAGGCGGCCATCGATCATTACCTGGCCGCCACTAGGAAAAACCCAGTCTATTCCCCTGCATGGCTGAACCTGGCCAAATGCTTTTATGACCTGCAACAATATGCCAAAGCGGCCAGGGCCTTTTTACACGGATATGAATCCGCCGACAAAAAACAGGCCAAAACCCTCTATTACAGTCTTGTCTCCTTTATGGCTGCAACCGAATATACAAAGGCTCTGGAGATCATCGAGCGTCTGACCCGATTTCCCGGTAGCCAGATTCCCCTGGAATGGAAAGAAAGCTTTGTACAGGCTTTCATGTCAGCCCAAAAACCCCGCAGGGCCCTGCCCTATATCCTGGAGCTTGCGGATAAAAGCAGCGGTAAAAAAAAGAAACAGTGGCAGGAAACGCTTTTATACCAGTATATTTCCCTGGAGATGAAAAAAAAGGCCATGACCTATGCGCTGCAGTTGACCCGTGAAGATCCCATTGAAAAAAAATGGTGGAAGGCCCTGGCCAACATGTACCTGTCCGATGGAAAATACAAAAAGGCCCTGGCGGCGCTGATGCTGTATCATTACCTGACGCCATTGAACCGCCGGGAAAAACGGCTGATAGCGGATCTGAACATGATGATGGGGATTCCCGCCCGGGCCGTACCCTTTTACCAAAACCTGCTGGGTCAGGAAAAAGATACCGGTATGGTAAAACACCTGGTGTCTGGATATCTTGCCCTGCATCAGCCGGAGCAGGCCCTGGCCGCTGTGGAAAAAGGACTGCGGAATGTTAAAAATGACGAACTGCTTATGCTAAAGGGCCGCATACTCTATGAAATGAAAAAATATGAAGTTGCCGCCCGGATCTTTGAAAAGGCGGCCTTCAAAAAAAATCAACCGGGAGAAGCCTGGCTGATGCTTGGATATGCCGCCTGGAATATAGGCGATTTAAAAAAGGCTAAGCACGCATTTCAGCAAGCGGCAACGTTCCCGGCCCATAAAAAAAAAGCAAAAAAAATGCTGGTGATGCTCAAAAAAATTGAACTCCGGTGATTTCAACCGGAGACATTGCTCAGTTTTTGGATGTCAATGCAAAAATGATTTATTCACTCATACCGGACAAGGGACAAACCCGGTCCATTCGAAAGTGATCGATATGATATTTAAAACAAACGGTTTTGTGCACACCGATAAATCCGCACACTATGTTTCCGAGACATCCTTTCATCTTGATAAAGATTTTTTTTCCCTGAAGTTTGAGTTCTTTGGAGAGGGCAAGGAACTGTTTTTTCACGTGACGGATCCTTCAGGGCTGTTGAGGGTGCAGCATCAGAGCGCCACTGGACCTTCAACTGTTCTGCTTCATGAGGATGAAACAAAATCGGGAATGGGGACTTGTCCGGGAAAGATACAGAAAGGGAAGTGGAAGATAACTGTTTTTACGTATGCGCCCCGGTTTAATCGGATGTGGGGTAAAATTTCGTTTGAGGTAACGGTATTTGAAGGAAAAGATGATTCAGACAGCCGGTTGGAAAACCACATCAGCTGGGTTAAAAGCGATGAGATGGAAAAGGGGAATATTTTACTAAAATCTTTTGAGCCTGAAAATATTAACCGGCTTGATGAGAAATGGCTTTCAGGCGACTTTCATGTTCATTCAATGCTGTCGGATGGTTCTTCAACCCCCTCAGCGCTGCTCGATGAGGGGTTATCCAAAGGGCTCGATTTCTTTTTTATCTCAGAGCACAATATTCTTGCAACAGGGTTTGCCCAAAAAAAGGGGATAATTGTATTTCCCTCATATGAGGTAACAACAGCAATTGGGCATTTTAACGCGTGCGGGCTCCGTTATGTGACTGAAGGGCTCCTTTCCCAGGGGCCGGCACCGGCGTGGGGTGCCCTTGAAAAACTGATAAAAGATTTTAGGGGAAAGGGGGTTCTGGTCTCAATAAATCATCCGTTTATGGCGCCATGGGAATGGCAGTATAATGATCTTCCCCTTTCATGGATCGATTCTATTGAGGTCATAAACGATCCTTATGCTAGAAATTCGGGAGATGCCAGTGAAAAAGCACTTACCCTGCTTGATATATTGTGGAATAACGGTTTCAGGATAACAGGGATAGGGGGAAGCGATACCCATACAAAGTTTTCAGCTTCAAAGCTTGGCCAGCCCGTAACAAAGGTTTATGCAAAACCAGGCTCTCTCTTCTCAATGCTGGAAGGGGTAAAAAAACACAGGGTGGAGATTTTTGATGCGCTTAATTGTGAATTCAACTACCTGTCGGAAGGAAACGTGCTGCTTCCGGGAACGGATATTGGAAGTTTTGAAGATGTGGTGCTTGAATTTTCACTCTCTCTTGACCCGGGATCGGATCCTGTTTCTTTGCGTGTCATTGAAAACGGCAATATAGTTAAAGAAAAGAAAGCGCTGCCAGGGGAAAAATGTGTCATTGAAAGCGTCTGGAAAGGAAACGCCAACTGGATAAGATGTGAGATGAGAGACCGCAATAACCGGATCAGAGGTTATATAAACCCCCTGCACAGAGGGAAACAAAAGAGAACAATCGAAAAGTGGGGAGATGCGATAGATCTTCTCAATAGCCGGTTTAAGTGAAGGGTTCCAGTAACACGGTTTCTGCAATGACTATCATGTCTATTCCCCTCCCGCCCGAATATTACATTGAAAATTTTCCACAGTCTATTCTCAACAAATCAATATCATGCAGGAAAAATGGTAAGTTCAAACTGATTTCAGAAGATTA
>CAZFXX010000109.1:3964-9502 GCA_964522985.1 uncultured Desulfobacteraceae bacterium | reverse complement strand
ATTTCGAGTGTGGGCATGGCCCTTTTAAGCGGGTTTGTATCGGATCGATTCGGTATTCGGCGGACCATGATAGGGGTCTTTCTTTTTACCGGTATTACAACCCTAACGCTGGGGATGGCAAAGGGCGACTGCGTAATTGGTTTTGTTTTTCTTCAGCCCATGGTGGCGGTATGCTTTTTCCCGGCCGGTTTTGCGGCCCTGTCCGCCATTGGACCACCCGAGGCCCGAAACGTTGCCGTCTCCATGACAATTCCACCGGCCTTTCTCATTGGTGCCGGCATTTTTCCCACCCTGATCGGATTTGCAGGTGATATGGGAAGATTTTCATTGGGCATCGGGCTGTCAGGCGGACTTATCCTTTGCGGAACCATTGTGGCTTATTTCCTTAAATTGCCGGGTGAGTGAAGGTGAGAAAAAAGCCCCTTTCCTGTGAGGCGCTTTTAATTTGAAAAATTTTTCCCGCTTATCAATTATTCTGAAAATATAATCGCTTTTTGTTCCCTTGTTTTCGATATTCTACACCGCTTCGAAAATGATATCGATTGAACCGCTGGGTGTAAGTGGTACCGAACCACTGCAACAAATTCCCCGACAAAATTACTGAAGACAATTTGAGAAATTATTTTCTGTATGGTAAAAATGTTAAAAAATGGAGCCGCAGTACCAGCACTGTCGCCTTGTGCGGTATCAAATTTTTCTATAAAAATACCATCAAACGCCCCTGGCCAACGCTGCTGTTTATCCGCCCCGGGCATAAAAAAAGCTACCGGTCGTACTCAGTCGTGATGAAGTTCACAAACTTTTGCACAGCATTCGGCTGCCGCGCTATCGGGTTTGTTTGACCACGATCTATTCCTGTGGCTTGCGCCTGTCCGAAGGCACACACCTGAAAGTTGAGGATATCGACGGTGATCGGGGATTCATCAATGTTCGCCAATCCAAGGGCAATAAAGACCGGAACGTACCGTTGCCCAAAAAGACTCTGGCGCTGCTGCGTGAACAATGGAAACAGCACCGAAACGTACTTAGGCTCTTTTAAGTCAAGGCAGCCAATAGGACAGTTATGTGCTTTGTGCGCAAAAAATACCAACATTGCCTAATCAATTCGAAAGCAGACTGGTATTTGGAATGCCAAAGAACAATATTTAAAGAAAAGCTTTACAGCAACATATCCTTTCCTTCATAATAATCGTCATAAATGGTCAATCTCCCCTATAGGGAATCGCGCTTTAAAATCCAAATAGAAACTACGGCTCAGTTCAACGGGAATTATGTTTTGGCTACGCAAAACATCAATTCTTTATTCGTTATATTGTTCAAAAAAAGTTGGTATTTTGGGGTTAAATCCAAGAGAAGTTTACGAAACGACAAATCCTTACATCGCTATTTTAAAACACTTTGAGCATAAGCGGGAACTGCTGCATTCCTCTACTTTCTCAAATGAGCTGGAAACGGGAAAATCAAAAGATTTGGGCATCAGCAGGGAAGAAAGCTTGCAAAGATGTCGGAATTGGTATAAACGTTTTCAACAATTTTTGGCGTACAGATATTCGCAGCATGGTATGTGCAGGTATTATAAGAAGTTGCAAAAATGTTCCCGAGATAGACAAAATACAAAATTGCCCCCGTAGCTCAGTGGATAGAGCATTGGATTCCTAATCCATGTGCCGCAGGTCCGATTCCTGCCGGGGGCACCATTTTTTTATATTTAAACCACAATCAATTATAGGTCTCGCATGCTTGAACCACCCGGTAACCTTAAAGATAAACTCAGTTTTTATTTTATCCGGTTTCCCCTGATACTCATTATTATCCCCATCGGCTTTATGTTCGAATTTATAACGACCCTGCCGTTTTGGATAATTTGCCGGATCGGTAAAAAACGTTGAAACGTCAGAACAAAGGGGCAAGAAGGTTTTCAGCCATTCTTTCCCGATTTGTACAAAAAGCCAATAGCTTCCTAACGATATATTCTCTTACCGTCTTTTTACCCGAACGGCAATTTTGTTGACGACAGACTCAACTTGGCCCATATTTTTGTTTAAATTATCCACATTAAAATCCATGGCGGTCACGATCCCTTCGATAGCACCGAGATTGGAATCTACAAGATCAAGCCGCCGGTTGATATTCGTAAATTCAATACTGATCCAGATAAAAAAATAATGCTTAAAAACATCCACAGGGCTGTACAATACAGTTTCCAGTTCTTTATAGCGGTCTTTATCTGATTGTTCATTTTCGCCTCTATCTGTTTATCGAATATTTATAGATCGAGAAATAGACATAAATGCCATTTTTTAATCACACACGGCTTTTGTTATTAATCGATATCTATACAGGATTCAATCTATTTTTATTGCCGGTCACGCGCAACGGTCAATACTGAGCGATGCCCCTTCTGCATTGCATATGATCCAAAGGAAGACAAAACAAGGCTGCTATCCGGGTGAGATTCGGTTTTTCCGCCATGCTTATTGCGTGTCGTGGCAAAATAGTCTATTACAAATTGTAGATGCCCTGTGCGGATGCCTTACAGCGCGTAACCTTGTTTTATCGTAACGCCATTTTGAATGGACAGGGCGGGAGTATTATGAATGTTATCCAGACGGAATTGAACGGCGTGCTTATTATCGAGCCGGATGCCTTTAAAGACCCACGCGGTTTTTTCATGGAAACCTATAACCGACAGCGCTATTGTCAGGCAGGGATCGAACATGTGTTTGTCCAGGACAATCTCAGCTTTTCCGTTAAAAATACGCTGAGAGGCCTTCATTTTCAGATCAGTCATCCCCAGGCAAAGCTTGTTCAGGTGATTGCCGGTGAGATATTTGATGTGGCCGTCGATATCCGGCCTGCCTCCACCAGTTTCGGGAAATGGACCGGCATTACCCTTTCCGGGCAGAACAAACGGCAGCTTTTTATTCCCGAAGGATTTGCGCACGGTTTCTGTGTTCTCAGTGAAACAGCTTATTTTTCCTACAAATGCTCGGATTTTTATGCCCCGGGCGATGAGGGTGGCCTGTTATGGTCGGACCCCGGTATCGGCATTCAATGGCCGGTTCAAAAAGCCATCGTTTCCGAAAAGGACAAAGTCTATCCCCATCTTGCCGATCTTGTTCCGGAACAACTGCCCGGGGCGAGGGAAAAAGCATGAGAATTTTGATAACCGGTTGCCGGGGTCAGCTTGGCAGGGAACTTGTCATGCAGGCCGGTGGTCTGGGGCTTGAACCCCTGGCAATGAACCATGCAGATCTGGACATTACACGTTCGGATCAAACCCAAAAAATAATTTCTGATTTAACCCCCGGCATGGTGGTTAACGCATCAGCCTATACAAATGTAGACGAGGCCGAAACCCACACTGAAGACGCCTACGCAGTCAACCGCGACGGCCCGGCCCATCTGGCGTCGGCCTGTTCAGTTTTGGCCATACCGTTGATCCATATTTCAACCGACTTTGTTTTTGATGGACAAAAAAAGACCCCCTACCTGGAATCAGACCTCATATCGCCGCTGAGTATCTATGGAAAAAGCAAGGCCGAAGGCGAAATGGCCGTCCGAGCCGGTCTGCAACAGCATCTGATCTTACGCACATCCTGGCTGTTCAGCGAGCATGGTCGTAATTTTGTAAAAACCATGCTGGGTCTCGGCCGAGAAAAAAACCAGGTAAGCGTGGTGGCCGACCAGTATGGCTGTCCTACCAGTGCCGCGGATCTGGGCCGGGCAATCCTGACAATGGTGCAAAAAATTATTACCAGGGACAAGATCTGCTGGGGAACCTATCACTACTGTGGACAGGGGACCACCTCATGGCACGGGTTTGCAGAGACTATATTCAACCTTGCCGCTCCCTATGAAAATTTGAAAATCAGGCAGGTAAAACCCATTACAACCGACCAATTTCCGTTACCGGCTCGACGGCCGCTGCGATCAAGCCTTGATTGCAGCCGGATACGGGATCAATTTGGTGTTGAAACGATACCGTGGCAGCAAAGTCTGGCTAGGGTCATTGGAAAGATCTATTCATAATGCCTTTAATTTCCAAACCCGAGTTGCTGACCCCGGCAGGTAATTTTGAAAAGCTAGAAATTGCGATCCACTATGGTGCGGATGCCGTGTACCTGGCCGGCAAGGATTTCAGCCTTAGAAATTTTTCCGGCAATTTTACCATTGAAGAGATGTATCGGGCCGTCAAGCTGGCCCATGCCCAAAAGGTAAAAGTCTATGTGGCCTGCAATATCTATTCAAGAAACCGGGAGCAGCAACAGGTCACAGATTACCTTGCCCAATTGGGTGATATCAACCCTGATGCCGTAATCATCGCCGATCCCGGCATACTCATGGAAGCCCGGAGGGTAATTCCCAGAATCCCGGTACACCTGAGCACCCAGGCCAACACGACCAACTACAAAAGTGCCCTTTTCTGGAAAGCGCTGGGGGTCCAAAGAATCAATGCGGCCCGAGAGCTGACCTTGGGCGAAATCAATGAAATTGCCGCCAATGGCGCCATCGAAGTCGAGGCATTTGTACACGGCGCCATGTGTATCTCCTACTCGGGCCGGTGCCTGCTCAGCAGCTTTATGGAAAACCGGGATGCCAATCGCGGCATGTGCTGTCAACCGTGCCGGTTTAATTACGCTGTCATGGAAGCCAAGCGGCCCGGCCAGTATTATCCCCTGGCCGAAGACGACCGGGGCAGCTATATCTTTAATTCGCATGATTTGTGTATGATCGGTCATATTCCGGAGATGATCCGGGCAGGTATAACGGCACTTAAAATCGAAGGACGGATGAAGGGAATCAACTATCTGGCCACCACCGTCAAAACCTACCGCGAGGCCATTGACAGCTTCTGCAATGATCCCGAAGGATACGCAACACAGACACAATGGATAAGCGAACTGGGCAGCATCTCCAACAGGGGCTACTGCACCGGTTTTTATTTGGGTGATCCCAGGCAGATCATTCCCAATTATCTGGATGAGGGTAATACTGCCCATACCTTTGTGGCCAAGGTAACCGGCGAATCTATTGACCAGACGGTGGATATTCAGGTCCGAAACAAACTGTTCAGGGGCGACCGAGTTGAAATTATTTGCCCGGAAGGCCCTGTAAAAAAGGATACCATCCGGTCAATAACCAATTCCGAGGGCCATCTTGCAGCGTTTGCCCAACCGGGCAGCAATGTTTCTGTTGCCCTGTCATGCGCCTGCAGGCCCAATGATCTGATCCGGCGGGTGTAGGGCTATTGGACATTTTTGGTGATTATTTTGGGACGATCAATTTTGCCGCTGTTTTAAATTTTTCGCTGATCTGCCGGGTCATATCGACGGCCTCTGCCAACAGCACTGCCACTTCAGGCAGGTTTTCCAACTTGGCTTTTGCAGCCCAGTCCCTGTAATTTGATGCGTGGTCATCATTGTGTTTGACCCAGTGATCAAGCAGTTTAACCATTTTTTCGTCAAATGACATCAAGCCGGGAGCATCGTGGTCATCTTTGTGCTCATGTTCATGGTGGTGATCGTGGCCATGGTG
>CAZFXX010000109.1:0-3864 GCA_964522985.1 uncultured Desulfobacteraceae bacterium | reverse complement strand
CATGGTGGTGATCGTGGCCATGGTGATGACTCATGTCGGATCTCCTTTAGTAAGACGGGTTATGGGAAAGCTATCTGCAGGTTCAGCCACAGACCCAATAAACCAGATCGGCAGGATAGTCAATAGACGGGACCGTTAGATGGGGCGTTTATAATAAAAATCCAAACCCAAGGGGCATGGCAAAAGCCAGGGTAAACAAGGGGCATATTATCTTTCAAAAATGAGCTTGATCCCACCAAAATCAGTAAGGACGGAGATGTTGTAAAGGCCTATATTGATGACGTCCCGGTCCATAGCCGGGTATCGGCCCGCTGGTTTACGGAAACACTGACTGCCATGGAAACCGTCCAGATTGTTGATAAGGCATCGAAAAAATTAATTTTATGAAATCTGAAGGCCGACTACTGGATTGAGCGGCTTAATATTTTTGGGCCAGGTTGTTATCGATAACGTAGATGCATATTTCTTTGGCTCCCAAAGGGGTATATCTGCATATCCGGATTAAGTTTTTGATCAGAAAAGTAACATCGGTTCGAATTCGGTTATCGTAAGATTTGAAGTCTTCCCGGTCAAAGTCCTTGATGGCACGCCTGAAATTTTCATTTTTCAAAAATGGGTCCAGCACTTTTTCCTTGAGGCTGTATATATACCGGTAACGGTGCCCAGACTTTCGGTGAGCGGAACCGGTACGATTTCAACAAAATCGAGCATGGTGTCAAGTGCCCCGTCTGTTTTCGTGCGAATATCGTTCCATATGTATCCCGTGCAGGCTCCCAGGGGCCGATAATCTTGATAAAAAGTCTCGATGAGGGTATCGGAAAATCCGAATTTCCGCCCCAGCAATTCTTTGTTTTCATCCAGGTTGTCCACCAGGTTCATGGCCAGTATCAAAGGGTCTTCGTAGGTTTGGGATTCGATGGTTTTTATCCGGCCGTAGTCGCCGATTTCGTCCATATGGTTAAACCGGAATGTATATTTTCGGTTTTGTTTACGGGTCAGGAACTGCCGGTATCTGGAACATAAAAAATCAACAAAAAAGATTTTTCCGTTGCCCGGTTCCCCCACAAGTACATAGGCCATTTCACTGGAGGATCCCCTTTCGGCAGCGTCTTTTACATAAGAGACAAAGCTGTTAAGCTCGTCATACATTCCGATGATATGTTTCCTGCCGGTCCGGAAGATACTGAAATCAGATGTTGTCTTTCCGTTTACAACAACTTTTGTAATATCACTCTCAAGGATCATCCGTGAAACACCGCAAAAGGCATTTTCAAAAATCCGTTTTTTTTCCTTTACGGCAGCCATGTGGTATCGGAATGTATTGTCGGCTTGCTTCCCCATTTGTTCCTCCAGTCTCGGTTTTTACCGATTGAGTCGGTTCAAAAGCGTTGGCCATGAAAGCGTATTGTCGGCTGTTGCCGTAACTGTTCCATAAAATACAAAGCCTCCATGGAGGATTTCATTCCCTGGAGGCTTATCGTTGCACCTTTCGAAGAAACTATGAATAGCCTCCTGCAGCAGGTGGACACTTCTTTGGTATGGCAGCTAGGCAGTTGCCGATATTATGCGGGCATACCTATCTGGTGCATTCCGGTTATTTTACAACAGTACCCGGATTTGAGGGGGAAATAGTATCTAAAACAACGGTAGTGAGTTGCCCGAAGTGGTGGAAGTTGCGCCTGAATTCAGAGAGGATAGGAGTTTCCAGCCGAAACGATAATCAATACAAAAATCCGTATGATATGATTATAGAAAAAGATGAACGCCAAAGTCAAGGGAAAAGCGGCAGATATGCACAGAGGGAAAACCCCTGTTGACCGCTGCCTGCGGAACAAAGGGGGCTATTGGATATAAAACTGGGTTTTACTGGTAACGGTGGTCTTGATGACATCCAGGGTTTCATGAAGTGCTTTAATGACATTGTCCCTGATGTCACCGGCTACAACCAGTATCATGACATCGTCACCAACGCTCAGATCGACATCTTCAACGATTTTCACCAGGATTTCGATAATCCCCGGTTTTTTCTTTTTTTCTTCAATTACCGTGGCGAGTTTAGCATGGTCTACTTTAATCTTCAGCCCGGAAACCCGGCGACCGTCCCGGGAGGTGCCGCGTACCACGCCATTATGGCAGAGAATCATGCCCACTTTGTCATATTCCGGATGATTTTTGATGGTTTCGATAAAGCTGTTGCTGTTCATGTCATCTCCTTGATGTGTTTTTCAGCGCTTAGATGATCCCGGGGCGTGTTGATGTTAAAAAAAGAGTATAAATCAGGGTCAAAAGTTCGGCAAAACTTTTCAGACATTGTTTTTATCCGGTGTTTCTTAAAAACCCGCTGGATTTTAAACCTGTTTTGAGTCAGGTGTCTTTCAACGGCGGCGATGCATTTTTTTGAATATACGGCACACAGCGGTTCCCTGCCGGCAGAAGTTTGGGGAATCATTGCATCGAAGTGAGGGTCTATATTTTCAACCATGGCCTGCACCAGTTTTTTTTTTAAAAAAGGGGTATCGCAGGCCGCAACAAATGAATAAGGCATGGTTGAATAGAAAAGACCGGCATGTATACCGGTCAGGGAACTGCGTACGTCAAAGATGTCCGTTACGATATTGAGATCCCATTGCAGATATCGTAGAGGGTTATTGGTTACAAGGATAATTTCTTGAAATATTTGGGTAAAGGTATTGTAAAGCCGATCGAGCAGAAGCTGACCGTCAACTTGTAAAAATGCTTTGTCCTTGCCTGCAAAGCGGCTGCTCAGGCCGCCTGCCAGTATTACACCGCTGCAGGGATATTGCATGGATGGTATCCTCTTTAAAAAAAATCAGTTTTCCCAGTTTTCTATCGGGACATAAAACCGACAAATGACAAACAACTACAGACTATTGGCTATTGTAATTTGATATTTGCGGCGTACGCCTTTTCAACAGCACCGGTTTATCCGGGTTAGGGATTGGCCGCCTGATAACCAGACGCCCATTGCTGGATCAGATCAATAAAATTTCGCAGCGGTTCTGAAATATACTTATCCTTATGATGGACCATGTAAAATTTACGCTTCATGGCGGGGTCGGTGAAAGGAATGGCAATCAGTTGCCCGGAATCCACCTCCCGGCTGACGACATTGCGCGACATCAGTCCCAGACCGATTCCCTGTTCCACGACTCTTTTTATGCTCTCGTTATTGGAAAGCTCCAGCGGTATGAAGGTATCGAGGTTGTTTTTTCGGGCAAGGTTTTCCATAACCCGGTAAGTCGCCGACTCCTTTTCATGCATCACCATGTATTCTCCCCTCAGATCGGTGGCTTCTATATATTTTTTTCTGGAAAGGCGATGCCCGGGAGGCGCCACGATAACATAGCGGTCAGACATTATTTCTGTAATTTTCAGTTTTTTATGTTCCATGGGATAACTGATAAATCCCAGATCGTTGTGGAGGGACGCCGCATTCTCAACTACCTGTTCCGTCGGCAGGATATTGGCCAGTATACGAATCATGGGGTTGGCCTTACTGAAAGGCACAATAATATTGTGCAGGTAATAGGCCCCGAAGGTTTCGCTGGAGTGGATGCGAATGTGCCCCCTTTTTTTTTGCTGAAAATCCCGAATACTTTCATCGGCCTGACTTTCCATTTCAAAAATTTTTTCGGCAATCTCATAGAGTGCTTCACCGGCATCGGTCAGGACCAGTTTTTTGCCGATATGATTTACGAATTTTATCTCATAATGCTCCTGAATTCGCTGAATTCCCTTGGTAATTGCCGGCTGTGTTATAAAGAGTTCATCGGCAGCGGAACTCAGGTTCCCATGTTTAGCCGCCATATAAAAAATTTTAAGTTGATTAAGATTCATGATAAT
>CAZFXX010000108.1:0-9551 GCA_964522985.1 uncultured Desulfobacteraceae bacterium | reverse complement strand
TTACGGAAACCGCCATTATGACGATGCGTTAATAGAGTTCAAACACATTCTGGAGGCGGATGGTTTTAATGTTATTGCCGGAGGCGCATTTATCGGCGAGCATTCATTTTCAACGACGCTGGCAGGCAACAGGTCGGACCGGCAGGATATGGCCGCGACGGATGATTTTGCCGTTAAAATATACGATAAAATAAGGACACCCGGGAAAATTCCCCCTGTTGCCGTAAAAGGGAATATACCGTACAGGGAATATTACCGGCCGATGGACCCAGACGGTAATCCCGTAAGTATCCTTAAGGTTACGCCCAAAACAAACAGCGATTGCATCGAATGCAACCTCTGCGCCGAGGTTTGTCCCATGGGATCAATTGATTCGGACGATGTTTCCAAAATAACGGGTATCTGCATTAAGTGCTGCGCCTGCGTCAAAAAATGTCCTGTCGGGGCAAAATATTTTGATGATGAAAATTATTTACGGCATAAACATGAACTGGAAGCCGAGTTTACCGGCAGGCGCCTGGAACCGGAATATTTTGTCTGAGATGGAGGCATTATGGCACTTGCAGCAACCCATATAAGACTGGCCCTTGACATGGCGGATCGAACCCCTGTCAACCATCTTTCCCAATTTATTTCCGGCACCATCTATCCGGACAGCCGCTGGCTTACCGGTATTAACCGGAATTTAACCCATGGCGACCGCTTTTTGCAAAAAGACTTCGCCAGAAGCGATTTCACATATGGCTGGCATGTTCACTGCCTGGTCGACCATGTGCAGGCCCGTCTTTACAAAACGCTTTTTCCAGACGCCGAGGCCATGGACCGACAACAGAGATGGATTTTGCTTTCTGCCGCCAAAGTCATTCAGGACAGACATGATCTGGACAAATTCGACCTGCAGGGTGGTATTGCCCTGCTGAATTACGCGGAGGCGCCTGCAGGAGAGGATATACAACTGGTCAGAGCATTCAACAGGATTATCCGGGAGACCTATAAGGATCGTGACAAAAACCGTCTGCCCGATTATTACAACCTATGGACCGGTGTCGGTCTGGACCCCATTGTGGCTGCAAAAGTGATGGACCAGATTCAAAAACTGCTGTCCGATACAAGCCTGGTCACTAAGATTGAATCCACTTATGCCAAAATAGTGGGCTCCCCGGCCTTTTTGCAAAATAAAGCACAATGACTAAAAATTTAAAATAATGTTAAAACAGCAGGAAACAAAATGATTACTGTACTCGATTACGGCGCCGGTAATGTCCGCAGCGTTATCAATGCCATCGAACATATTGGGGAAACAGTCAAGGTCGTCACTGCCGCCGAAGACATCCTGTCCGCCGAAAAACTTATTTTCCCTGGTGTAGGGGCCTTTGGCAGCATGATGGCCAGCCTGCACAAAAAAAACTTCATAGCGCCCATGAAGGCTTACCTTGAAGCGAACCGACCGTTTCTCGGGATCTGTCTGGGCATGCAGGCCCTGCTTGAAAAAAGCGCAGAAGCGTCGGGAATAGAAGGTCTGGGTTTATTTCGTGGTGGGTCCATCCGGTTTGAAACCGATCTGGCCGTGCCCCATATCGGCTGGAACCAGATCCATATCAAACAACCATCTGCCATTTTCAACGGTCTTTCGGGAAAAGAAAGATTCTATTTTGTTCATTCTTTCCATATCGTTCCCACAGATGACACCGATATCCTGACCACAACGAATTACGGTTATGAGTTTGCCAGCGGCATTCAAAGGGGCAATATTATCGGCATCCAGTTCCATCCTGAAAAAAGCGGACCTGCCGGATTGAAATTGCTGGAAAATTTCATTCAACCCGATATCCAGCCGGCCAAACCCTTACAGGCAGTGGAAAAAACCCGGCTTTCTAGACGGATCATCGCCTGTCTGGACGTCCGATCCAACGATTCCGGAGATCTGGTGGTCACCAAGGGGGACCAGTATGATGTCAGGGAAAACGGGGCTGTGAGAAACCTGGGCAGGCCAGTGGAACTCGCGCGTCGCTATTATCAAGAGGGCGCTGATGAAATTACATTTTTAAATATTACCGGCTTTCGGGATTTTCCCCTGGAAGACATGCCCATGATCGATGTGCTCAAACAAACATCGAAAAATGTGTTCGTGCCGCTGACCATTGGCGGCGGCATCAGGGACTATACGGATAAAAACGGCCGGCACTACACGGCACTGGAAGTTGCCTCTGAATATTTTCGCTCAGGGGCCGACAAGATTTCCATTGGCAGCGATGCGGTCCTGATCGCCGAGCAATACCGGAAAACAGGCCGTAAAACAGGCACCAGCGCCATAGAGGAAATATCCCGAATTTACGGAAACCAGGCAGTGGTTATTTCCATTGATCCGAAAAGGGTGTACGTCCAATCACCGGATCAGGTCAAACACCAGGTAATCGAAACCAGTGTTCCAGGTCCAGACAAGGAAAAATACTGCTGGTATCAATGCACGATACGGGGTGGACGGGAAGGACGCGACCTGGACGCGCTGACGCTGGCACAAATTTGTGAAAAACTGGGCGCCGGTGAAATACTGCTAAACTGCATTGACCGGGACGGCACAAAGCAGGGGTTTGACATGGAACTGATCCATGCAATGAAAAAGGCGGTCACCATTCCTGTGATCGCTTCCAGCGGGGCTGGCTGCGTAGAACATTTTTACGACGTATTCACTGCCACCCGGGCAGAATCGGCCCTGGCAGCAGGCATCTTTCACCGCCGGGAGGTCCCCATCGCCGATGTAAAAGCATATCTCAAAGGCAAAGTGCCGGTCAGACTGTAATGTCCCGGCCACCTGCAATCCGCCCCATATTACCCAATGGTTTCAACAGAAGCAAAACGGGGTTCATGCAGAGGAATCAGGATGTCGGCCATATCCTTGACCCGCTTCAGGATATCGTAGGCGTCACAGGCATTGACCACGGTACCGGGCGGGATGACCTCCATCTCCATGCCACGGATAGCGGGCGGTGGATTGAAATTCTCTTCGATAACACAAAAACCGGTAATCACTGCCCGACCCTGGCTTGTTTCGACGACCACTGAAAGGCCGCCTTCACTGTGGGCCGGCGTGTGCATCACACGGATGCCCGGAACGATATCGGTGTCCCCTGCCAGGGGAACAATCTGACCGTTTTCTTCAATCTCTTCGATATAATCTTCCAGGTAGCGGAAATCCAAGGGATGAGGATCATGAATCCGTTCCAGTTCCTTTTCATGTACATAAAATTTGGCCCGGGTACATTTGTAGTCGTTTTCGCAATGGTCATTATGCAGGTGGGTATGAATAACGATATCGATATCTTCAGGTGTAAGGCCCCACCTTTCCAATCCCTGCTCAAACGTATAAATACTGCCGCCGATAGCCTCTTCACGCTGGGCCGACCGGACCGGATGCATCTCCCCGGTGTCCACCAGGATCTTTTGATCACCGCCTTCAAGATACCAGCAGTAAATCGGAATCGTGTAAGGCTTGCCGTAATCATACTGATAGGTCATCATGCCTTTATCAAAAACCTTGGTCCCCACGACAATGGGGTGGATTCTGTAGGTCTGCATGGATATTCTCACGCTCCTTATGATAAAAAAAATAGTTTACACTTTGTTGCACTCGCCTCACTACCGCCTTTTAAAAGCACGGCGTTACCGCTTTTCAGGCAAAGACAGGATATCTGCACCAGGGCATCGGGTCTGGTTTCAAAGACAACCCCGATCACCCCTATGGAACAACTGACCTTGTACAAATTGAGGCCCTCATCCAACGCTATCGCACTCAGGGTGACACCGACAGGATCATCAAGTTGAATCAGGCTTTCCAATCCTTTGCAGGACTCTTCGATTTTACCTTTGGTAAAGCGCAATCTTTTCAACAGGAGCGCCGCCAGGTTCTCTTGTTCGGCCCGATTTATATCCGCCCTGTTGGCCTTGAAAATAACGATTACAATGTTTCCAATAATATTACAAAGATTTTTTATCATTTTTTATCTTGGGTCCCATGGTCACCTATATGATGCCTTAAATTTTTAAGTTTGACATTTATGCTGTGGCGGGGTAGTGAATACGCTTCAACAAGTAAACAGTCTATAGCAACTGCTCATAATAAAAAAACCACCGAATTTAATTCTAACCATTAATAATTAAAAAGGAGAGGCAACCAGTGAAAAAGCTGGAAAACGGACGGATCGTGCTGGAAGGCACCGGTAGTGAGCTGATGGAAAATGAGCAGGTGAAAGAGGCCTTTCTGGGGATTTAAGGGCCGTGCGCCGGGACCGGCGTTTTCTTCAATTTTTTTCGAGACCTCAAGCGTCCGGCAAAGGCATGCCTGCAGTCAAGCGATAAATTTGAACGTAAAAAAAAACAGAAGCATGTAAATACATCATCCCCGGTAAAAATATCCAGCCCTGATACGTTTTTCTATCATGGCCTGAATTACGTATAAATTCAATTATTTCAATTCTTTACAGAACTAGAAGTCGAGTTGTTTTCCTGGCTCTCTGGTTCTTCTTTTGCTTTTGGTTTCTTTTTTTTCTGGCAGATTTTATCCTTCCTTACAAAAGCGCAAATCTGGGGATTATAATATTCTTTACAATTTAAGGGATTATATAACGGACATTCGGGATGTTTTTCCGACATAAACAGGTTCCCTTCTCTATTAGGTTCGCATCTTCCGGATATCTTCCCGTTAACAATCTGAGATAGAACAGGAAGCCCAATTTTTTTCTGCAAAATATAATTGAACATACCTATAGCATAAAAACTTATATTTAACAAGACATTATGTTTCCAAAGGCAATGGAGAAATAAAAACAGGGTGCTGTCGTCGAAATACCAAATGGTTTTGACAATCAATTTAAGACATTGTAATAGACTCTGGTGATTATAAATAAAGCAACTGCGAATACCACTGGTGACCGTTTACTAAAAGAGACAGAATTACCGAAAAAACCATATGGCTCCATATAGCACACTCAAAAAAGAACTACTTGATATCAATCAAGATTTAAACCGACTGCTGACAGATGCAAAAGCTATTCCGGGCACAGATGGCCAATGTTTTGATGATTGGGCAGGCGCTTGCAAAAAAGTAAAGCAGCAGATTGCGGAAGATAAAATACGGATTGCCGTTGTCGGCCCGATAAAGTCCGGTAAAAGCACCTTTTTAAATGCACTTTTCGAAGCGGATTATTTAAAACGCGGCGCCGGCGTCATCACATCTATTGTTACGCGCATCAGCAGAGGTCCGGTGCTCAGGGCCGAATTGCTTTTTAAATCTTTAAATGAAATAAACCGCGACATATCTCAGGCCATGGTTTTGTTTCCATCTTCCGAACGGCAACCGGACCCTGATGAATTTAATATCATGCAGGACGAGAAACGATTAAATCTTCAAAAAGCGCTTGATAATCTAAGCCCGGAACGGATGATGACAAACGACTCGCGAAATATCAATAGCATCCTGCTTGCATCTTATCTCAAGGGATTTGAAAAAATCCGTACAATTCTTACTTCGGGCACCTTGATCAGAACCTATGATCAGGATCGCTTTTTTGATCACATGGACTTTGCCGGCAATGACTATCTGGCTATCTATTTAAAAAACATTAAACTTGAAATCAATACCCGTCATCTTGATGATGGCGTCGAAATTGCTGACTGCCAGGGAAGTGACTCACCCAATCCTCTGCATCTGGCCATGATACAGGATTACCTGGTTTCAGCCCACCTGCTTGTTTATGTCATCAGCAGCCGAACCGGATTGCGGCAGGCTGATATTAAATTTTTATCCATGATCAAGAAGATGGGCATCATGGAGAATACCCTGTTCGTGTTCAACTGTGACTTCAGTGAGCATGAATCCATTGCTGATCTCCATCATCTGATAAACAAACTGACCGAAGAACTCGCTATTTTAAAACCAGACCCTGAAATATATTCATTTTCAGCTCTCTTCAACCTGTTCAAGGCTCAAAAACACCATCTGCCGCCCAAAGATCACCGGCGATTTGATCAGTGGTCCCGGCAGGAAGACCTGTCCTTATTTTCAGATAGTGAGGCCCTGCGTTTCGAGCAGGCCCTGCAGCACAAACTGAACACAAAGCGATATTCGCTCCTTCTGAAAAATAACCTGGAGCGACTCGGCACAATTTCCTTTGGGATGGAGAACTGGGTCAGTATGAACCACGACATCTTAAACCGGGACGCAACCGACGTTGCTGATCTGGACAAAAAAATCAAATATCACAGGCAAAGTATAGACTCGGTCAAATCCATGATTCGATCTACTCTGGACGGCTCACTTCAAAACATCAAAAACGAATTAAAAAAAGATATTGACCGGTTCTTTGATGTGCGATCAGGGGATCTGCTGGCAGAAATATTGGCGTTTATCAACCACTATGTCGTACCAGCGGCACAGTATGAAGAGAACCTTAGGACTGCGGGTTTCTCCAATACCAATTATGTGGCGTTTCAGGAATTCAAGCAGGCCCTTGACACATTTATTGCAGAAAGTATTATCCCTGGAATTATTCGATTTACAAAGCAGGAAGAACAAAAAATTACCACCAGACTAGGTTCGGTAGCCGGACCATTTGAATTGATGGTAAAAGATACACTGGGGGAATATACCACCGCTATCGAGAACTTTGGGATATCTTTGAAACAAAAAGGACCCACCGGAATCAAACTTTTGGATATAGATACCATCAAAACCAATGCCGGCCTAACCTTGCCGCCGCTGGTTGCCGCCATGCGCTATTCTGCCAGAATAAAGGCGGAAGCAGTGATGCGGCTGGGCGTTTATTCATTTGTTGGATTTTTTAAAAAAATCCTAAAACAACCGACTAAAAATAACCGCGGACAGGCAATCAGGGCATTGAAAAACAGCAGCCGGCAGATAAAACGCGAGACGCGCCAGTCAATTCTTTTTCACTTCAAGGACTACCGGGAAAATTTGAAGTTCCAGTATATTTTCAAACTAGTGGATGCTGCTGCCAAAGAGCTCTACGAATCTTTGTTTGACCGTTTCCGGGGCTATGCAACCGATCTTTCACAAACCGTAGAACTGATGGGTCAGAAAAAAATTGACCGGCACCAGGCATCGGAATTTCTGAAAAAGATACAACAGGATATAAACAGCATTCAATTGAGAATAGATCTGACAAGAGAAAAAATAGAAAAAATGTAACCGTTCACGGGATAAATCTTGAAATGAAGAGCAGGGATTGGAAAGTAGAAATTTAAAATTAGGGAGAGAAAAAAAACACCTTTAAACATGTAGCAGTTACAAACCTGTAAAGGAGATACTCGATGAGTGCGAATCACACCAGGATTATTGCTGTGGCAAATGAGAAGGGCGGTGTAGGCAAAACCGTGACGGTTATCAACCTTGGCGGGGCACTGGCCATGAAGCAGAAAAAGGTCCTGATTGTGGATATGGATCCCCAGGCCAATGCGACAAAAGGTTTTGGGGTCGAGGTAGAAGAAAACAGGCCGACGACGTATGATATCATCAGTAATGATACGCCCCATACCGCGAAGGATGCCATCGTTCACACCCCATGGGAGGGACTCGATCTGATACCGTCTAATGTGGATCTGTCAGGCGCGGAAATTGAGCTGGTAGATGAGCAGGGCCGTGAAAATCGCTTAAAGGAAGCACTGGCCGATATCACGGACGCATATGATTTTATTTTTCTGGATACGCCCCCCAGCCTGTCGCTGCTGACCGTTAATGTCCTGTCCTTTGCCAAAGATGTCCTGGTGCCCTGCCAGACCCATCCATATGCATTTGAAGCCCTGGAGGAACTTTTTGATACCATTGATATCGTGCGTGCGGAGATCAATCCGGATATTGCCGTATCCGGCGTTCTGGCGACATTTTATGACAAGCGTACCCGGATCAGCCAGATGATTCTGGATAATTTAAAATCAGACGAACGGTACAAGGATCTGCTTTTCAATACGGTGATTCGCACCAATACAACCATCGCCGAAAGTGCCGGTGCCGGCAAGCCCGTCGTATTTTACCGCAAAAGCAGCTACGGGGCCGAAGATTACAGGCATCTGGCCGAAGAACTGCTCGCACGTTCGTAAGGTATGGACAGCTACCCTTTCAGCTTCCTCAGGTTGTCTCTTGCAAATTCAATGGAAGGATCGATTTCCAGGGCCAGTTCATAGTATCGGATGGCGTCTGGAACCTTGCCCATGTCCCGGTAGTTGGAGGCGATATTGGCATAATCAATGGCCGAACCCGGGTCTATTCTCAACACATTCTGAAAGCTTTCAATGGCTTTCTCGTGCTCTTTGAGCTTGAAATGACAAAACCCCATCAGGTTGTGAAGATCGGTCCTGTCCCGGTCATACAGCACACCTTTTTGCAGCACATCTATGGCTTCACGAAATCTTTCCATATCTTTCAGGCACACACCCATATAAGAATAAATGCTCGGAAGGTCTTGGTCGGTGGGTTCAAAATCAAGGGCCGCTGCCAAATACTGCAGCGCAGTTTCCGGATCATTCAGCGCCAGGCAACTCGTTCCCATATAAAAATAGATATAGTATTTTCCGGATAATTTTGCCTGCATTTTTTTCAATTCCGCCATAGCCATCCGGGGAGGATAATTTTCCGTAACCAACCGGGCTGTAAACATCCCGACACTGCTCCCCAGGGAACGTTCACGAAAATGAGCCCCTGGAATAATAGAATAAAAAGCAGGAACCTTTAGAAAAGGATGAATGGTATTGACCGTCAGCACCTGCATATCCCTGGCTGCCAGGGCTGACAAACAGTTTTCCAGTTCGATTTTGATATTTTCATGGGAAAGATTGGGCAGTTTTCTCAAATCGATGCTTTTATCAGAATTGATGATATATTCGGCTTCTGCAAGATTATTAAATTTGGGCAATCCGCTGGCCACATAGTTTGACCCGGTGTTAAAATCACCTGCAAGCTGAGCGGTCTCACTCAGGGCCCGGCTCAAGGCTTTTTGCGGGTCAGGTGTGGTTCCGGCCGTCCAGACGAGTTCACTTTTTCCCGGAAAGGTAAGTGTATCATAGGCCAGAATGCCTACGGTAGGAATGCCCATATCCAGGGTAAAATCCGAGATATAAAGGGTTATCCCGGCCTTTTTATATTTAGCCAGCATATCCAGTACAAAAGGATCGGTTGCCGATGCTGTTTCCAAAGCCGGCACGCCAAGCTTTTCTCTGCTGATAATGGAAGACACATGCCGTTCGACGATTTCGCATATTCCCTGGCTCAAAGCCTCTTCTGTACAGTTTCCGGCGGATGCGCCGTTAAATTCGTTAATCGTGTAAAACCAATCAAAAGGAATAAGAACTTCCGCCTGCCGTGTCAGGTTGTACCCCCAGGTCCATTTCAGGGGTATCTGCTCAAAAATTTTCCTGGATACCGCCAGGTCATCGGAAGCATCATGTACGGAACGGGCAATCATATCAAAATCAAGCGCCCTGTCTTTGACATTCTGATACGTATCCGTGATAAAATTTTCAGACCGGTTATAAAAACTAAA
>CAZFXX010000107.1:0-9619 GCA_964522985.1 uncultured Desulfobacteraceae bacterium | reverse complement strand
GGGGCCACCTATTTATCTTAGTGCAAACTTGGTTTTAAACGAATAATCCAGCTTTATACGCGGGGGTATCTTAATCATTAACACCATCCAGGCACCCACTGTAATGATAATGTAAGCGACTCCGATTTTACCCAGGTCCTTTAATGCATTTTTCCAGAAATCAAGCACTTGAAGCGCCTCCATGTTGTAACAGAAAAGCGTTTTCCCGGCTGAAGGTCACATTGACATGATCATCCACCTTAATCGGGGGCGCGGTTCCGTCATTATTATGCCGCATGGTTAACAATTGCCCCTGCTCGGTCTTGAGTGTTATAACCGCATAGGCCCCTTCAAAACTCAAGTTCTGGATATTACATGTCAGTAAATTAGGTGCATTGGATTCTTGAGTCAGAAAAACAGTCTCCGGCCGGATAAAAATTGTCGCCGCCTCTCCCTGGCTCAAATGCTGAGGGTTTTTACAGGAAAAGGAGCCAAATGATGTATTCAAGATCGCATACTCGCCATCCATACTGCTGATCGTACCCTGAAGACGATTGCTTTCACCTACAAAGGAAGCCACAAAGGCCGTTGTCGGGTTGTTGTAAATGACATCCGGAGTAGACACCTGTTCCAGTTTGCCGATGGACATTACGCCCACCCGATCCGACATGGTCAACGCTTCGGTCTGATCATGGGTAATATAGATAAAGGTTACGCCGGTACGACGCTGAATATTCCGCAATTCAGCGCGCATGTGGTGCCTCAGCTTGAGATCCAGAGCAGACAAGGGCTCGTCAAGCAGTAAAACGGCAGGGCTCACCGCCAGAGCTCTGGCGATGGCTACACGCTGCATCTGCCCGCCGGAAAGCTCACTGACCTTTCTATCCCCGGCGCCATGCAGATCCACGAGATTAATGAGTTCTTCCACCTTTTTAATTCGTTCCGCCTTTGGCACGCCGCGCACTTCCAGACCGAATCCGATATTTCCCGTCACCGTCATCAGAGGGAAAAGGGCCAGGTTCTGGAATATCATGGCGGTTGGACGATTGTTCGATCCAATACCGCGCATGTCTTTGCCGCCTATCTTTATCTGCCCTTTTGTAGGATCCATAAAACCGGAAACCAGGCGCAGCAATGTGGTCTTGCCACAACCCGACGGTCCTAAAAAACTGAAAAATTCTCCGGCTTCGATATGTACATTGATACCACGAACAGCATAAACATCACCGAAACACATGCTGACATCGGTTATTTCAACATCTTGCCCCATACGATAAATTCCTTACATAGTATGTTTTTTTGAGACCATCGCCTCTTTCTTGGTATGTTTTTATTTTTTGGTTTATTGACGACAAAAAAAAGCAAATGCGTCCTGTTCCATTATAACCGGAACAGGACGCAAGTGTTTTTTTGCCGGATTTAAGCGGCCTGAAATTTATCCCTGTATTCGGTACGCGCCGGAACAAACCAAGGCTCCTCGGAAACATACCACCACAGTTTTTCAAGCGCATCGTCCGGATAAGCTTCCTTGAAACCCTTCATGGTCTTTTCATCCAGCAGATCGGCCACACCTTTCACAACACTGTTGTAACCGGTGCTTTTGACCATGATAGCGCCGGCTTTCGCTGTATAGGCCCAGTTGATCCAGGCATAGGCCTGCTCAAGGTTCTCGGCGTGCTTGACGATGCCCATGGAATCAACCCAGGTCATGGCGCCTTCCTTGGGGGCCATAAAGGTAACCGGCTTGCCTTCCTTTTTCATGGTCAGGATCGGACCGTCCCAGGTCTGGCCGATGACGCAGCCGTTCTGTAAGAATGCCAACTGGTGATCCTGGGCGTTATTCCAGAACATTTTGATGTTCTTTTTGTGGGCAATCAAAAACTTGAGGATTTCATCATATACTTTACGCATCTTGGTTTCATCTTTATATGTATCAAACATCCTGTCGGAGGGAACCTGGCCGATGGCATCCAGGTACAACCCGGCACCGATAAAAACTGAATGGGGCCGGCAGGTCACCTTCTGCTCAAATTCGGGTTCCCACATGGTGCCATAGGAAAGTTCACCATATTTATAGTCAAGTTTATCGGTGTTAAAGGTGATCGCCTCTGTGCCCCAGTTATAGGGAAGGCCAACACGTTTGCCACGGATGACGCCGCCCTGTTCTTTGGATGATTCGTAGAAGGAGGGCTCAAGGTTATTCAGGCTGGTAATTTTGCTTTCATCCATCGCCTGGTACAGATCAAATTCCATGTGCAGTTTATATTCGGTCAGGGAGGGCTGGGCAATGTCGAAGCCCTTGGCGCGGGCGGCGCGCAGCTTGTTCATGCACTCCTGGTTGCTGGAGTAATTGGTTACCTTGACCTTGATCCCGGTGTCCTTTTCAAAGGCTGCGATGACCTGAGGTTTTGAGTAATCCGGCCAGGTGAATAAATTCAGCTTGCCCGAAGATGACAGTGCATCCTTGATAAACCAGGGCCCCATGCTCGCGGTTGCATACACGCCCAAACCCATGGCCGCCGATTTTTTAATAAATGACCGACGGGTAATGGTGCTGGCGTTTTTTTCTTTTTGACGTGTTTTTTCCATTTTTTCATCCTCCTTTAGGTGTGAGTATAAATTGTAAAAATAAAAAAAAATGCAAGGCGTATTGCGCGCCTGGTCCTTGCCGGCATTGCACCGGTAATTGGTAAAATCTAATTATTGAACAACGGGGGGGAGATATGTAAAAAAATAAACTGTATTTAATATTTTATTTAAAATTAATTTATACGCTTCAAAAAAAGCTGTTGATGGAAAACATCCCCATTACAGGGACCTGCGGGCTAAAATTTACTTTGTGGATTAAATTCTTTAGTGAAGAACTGATAAAGGCTTACATAAAAGTATATTTTGTCTATTATATATTTTTGTATACTATTTTATTTTGAAACGATATGCAACAATTTTTTATCATATTATATGATAACAGACCTCGTGATTATCGTAAAGGCTTATGCAACCTTTTAGCATTAATATTAGCAGATACAGAGCTTTATGGAGATAAATTGGACACTCGTCATTCTATTTTTACATATAATTGCCTGAAATTATTACAAGCAGCACAAGAGAATTAATAAAAATTCATTCAATTGCATCAGTAAGTGTCTTCAAAAAACATAGAAAATTAATCGAAAATCACGAGGTCTGGATAACGGATCGTAAACAAAAATTTTCATTTTTAAATAAACATGCTCAGTCAAATTTTAGATTGATAATCCTAATTTTTAACTTGACAGCTTCACACAACTATCATACTGATTTTTCCATATTATGGAATTTTTGGCGATATCATTATGAAATCCCTGAATAAAGCGATGGATATCATTGAACACATATCTGAAGCTGGAGCACTTGGCATCAGCGAGCTATCCGCTCAGTTCGGCCTGCCGCCTTCAACGATTCACCGCATTTTGGCGACACTAACCAGTCGCGGCTATGTGTGGCAAAATACTGAAACACGCCGCTATGCATTATCACCTAAAAAGAAACCGGTGTGCGTTGTGTCGCCGCACCCATTTTTGATCACACCGGAAAAATTGCCGCGACAATATCGATTTTCGGAGCGGTCCATCGAATTACCCGGCAACGCCTGCCGCAACTGGCTGCTCGGGTGATGAAAACCGCACAGCAGATTTCACAAGCCCTGGGGTTTATCGAAAATCAGCGATATGTATTTTTATCTGAATAAAAAAGCCCGGATGGGCCAATGGTAATCGAACGGAAATTATAAAAAACATGGCGAATTTACTTGATGGCATTGAAGAATTTTTTTTAATGGGCCCGGGTCCGTCCTGCGTAGATGATTCCGTGTATCAGGCTTTGAACCAGAAAACGATCGGGCATATGGATCCATATTTCATCAAAATTATGGACGCGGTCAAGAATCAGCTCAAAATTCTGCTCAACACCCAGAATCAACTGACCATCCCTATCTCGGGCACCGGATCGGCCGGCATGGAGACCTGCTTTGTCAATCTGATCGAACCTGGAGATCCGGTTTTGATTTTGATCAACGGGGTATTTGGCATGCGCATGCAGGATGTGGCCGGTCGCATTGTCTCGGTCGATCGGGTGGCGTTGGCCGGCATTCGTGCCCAATGCACCTGTATGGCCATGGGGCAGGCCATGGGTGGGGCCGCCGCACTGGCGCTCAAAAAGGGGATGGTTTCGCGTGATGTCGATACCAAAGACATTGTGGCCTTAACCATGGAGCATGGCGCTGTGCCGATTTAAAAACATTTGCTGCAGTTATTTTTTTCGCGGTCCAGACACCGCAAGAAGCAGTCAATACAAAAGGAGGGTCATATGAAGGCATTGGTTAAAGCAGCACCGGAGCCCGGTCTCTGGCTGCAGGATATGCCTGAACCGGTTTTAAACGGAAACGACATTCGCATCAGAATCAAGCAGACAGCCATTTGCGGGACGGATCTCCATATTTTCAACTGGGACAAATGGTCTCAAAAAACCATTGAAACGCCCATGATTATCGGTCATGAGTTCGTCGGTATCGTGGATCGCATCGGTCAAGAGGTGACCGGAATAAAGGTGGGCGACAGGGTGTCGGGAGAGGGCCACATCACCTGCGGTTACTGCCGAAACTGTCGGGCCGGCAAACGCCATCTGTGCCGCAATGCAGTGGGCGTCGGGGTCAATCGCAGCGGTGCTTTTGCCGAATATCTCTCCATTCCCGCGGGTAATGCCTTTCGTCTGCCGGATAATATCGAAGACGAAATCGCCGCCATTCTGGATCCATTTGGAAACGCGGCCCATACGGCCCTGTCGTTTAACCTGGTGGGGGAGGATGTCCTGATCACCGGTGCCGGGCCCATCGGCATCATGGCCGCGACACTGGCCCGGCACGTGGGCGCAAGATTTGTCGTGATTACCGATGTGAATGACTATCGCCTGGAACTGGCATCAAAGCTGGGCGATTTTCGCACGGTAAATGTCGGCCGGGAACGCATCCGGGATGTGCAGAAAGAGCTGGGCATGCGCGAAGGCTTTGATGTGGGTCTGGAGATGTCGGGTATGTCCGCTGCATTTCACGAAATGCTCGAAAACATGAATCATGGTGGTAAAATCGCCATGCTCGGCATTCATGCCGCGCCCTTGCCCCTGGACACGGATCAGGTGATTTTCAAGGGGCTGACCCTCAAGGGGATATATGGCCGGGAAATATTCGAAACCTGGTACAAGATGGTCAGCATTCTACAGTCCGGACTGAATATCCGGCCCATCATTACCCATCGGTTTTGTGTAGACGACTTTCAGAAGGGGTTCGATGTCATGAACAGCGGGCATTCAGGCAAGGTTATTTTAAACTGGGAATAGTTATTGAAAATGAAAATTGAATCGTGAAAATTGAATATTTAAGGAATAGCACCGATTTATATGAAAATGAAATTGTGCTTTAATTGCGATTTTTTATGCCTGTCTGAAAACAGCAGGAAACATAAGTTTTAGTTTAATATTAAAAAATATTTGTTTTAAATGCAGAATTATGTAATAAAACAAATTATGCTTAGTGTTATTGAAAATGATACCCTGAAAAAATTAGGACAGCGGCTTAAAGACGCCCGGCTTGAACGTAATGATCCGCAAAAAGAGTTTGCCTGTAGAATAGGTGTGTCCCTCCCGACTTTGTACAAAATGGAACAGGGCAACCCTTCCATATCAATCGGCGCGTGGGTAAAGGCGCTTTCAATTCTTGGCAAACTGGAAGAGTTGGATAGATTAATGCGCCCAGGGGAATCTTTGTTTGAAAGATATGAGGCCCGGGAGAAGATAAAAAAACGCCAGCGAGCAACAAGGCGCAGTCATGATTAAACTGAATGTTATCGTCACGTTGCCCAATAATACAACATTGCCTTGCGGAGAAATTGTTGCCACGGCACCTGATCCCCGGGGAATTATACAGGGTGCATTCCGATATGCAGCAGCGTATCTTGAAAATCCACTTGCTTTCCCTTTAGATCCTGTAAGCCTGCCGTTAATTTCAAAAGAGTTTTCAACACCGCGACCAACAGGTGTTCACGCTGTTTTTGAAGATACGCTTCCCGATGACTGGGGAAGAAAACTCCTGATTCAAAAAGCAAAGCTTGGAAGAGGAGAACAGATCGTTCCAAAATTACTTGAAGTATTGGGATCAAACGGATTGGGCGCCCTGTCTTTTGCATCAAAACAGAATATACCTGATGAAAATTCTTCGGCAGGCATGGTGGATTTAGATGCACTCCTCAATGCCGCTTTTCGATTCGATTCAGGCTTAAAACTGAAAGAGACGGATTTACAGCTATTGTTTCGTACTGGAAGTTCTCCCGGTGGAGCAAGGCCCAAAGCGCTTGTCAGAAAAGAGACAGGATCTCTTTGGCTTGTAAAGTTCCCCGGTTTTAATGATAATCTCGATGTGGTACCTATTGAAGGGGCGACCCTTGAACTGGCAAAACTTTCCGGATTAACCGTTCCTGAGTTTGAAATCCGGAATATAGGTAATCAAAAGGCCTTAATGGTTAAACGTTTTGACATTTCAGGTCATGACGGGCGGTATCATATGATCAGTCTGCAAACATTATTGCAGGCTGAAGGATATTACTTTTTAGGCTACAACGATTTGTTTAGAATTGTAAGGTCTCATAGTTTTCAGCCATCAAATGATATTCCTTCCCTGTTTCGCCAAATGGTTTTTAATGCGGCAATCGGAAATACTGATGATCATTTGAAAAATTTCTGTATGCTTCACAAAGAGTCCGGCTTTTGTCTGTCTCCGGTATACGATGTGCTGCCGGATATATACGAGAGAAGAGAGCATGCCCTGTCTTTCGATTTAAGTTATTTGCCACCTGACAGAAACATTTTACAAAACATAGGGAAACAGCAAAATATTAAAAAGGTTGACCCAATTATTGATGAAGTGTCTCAGGTTGTGTCCGGATGGCGTCGCGTGTTTCGGCGGTACGGTGTTCCGGAGTCTGACATTCAGAAACTTGAGTGGGGTATCAATAGGCGGGAGGAACGTTTAAAAAGGGTATAGGCATTCCAGAGAGAGCCATAGATAAATTAAAAATAGTTTTCATCAAGTCATGAAGAAATCAGTTTCTCCCTTTCATATATCGTTATGTTCCGGTGGATTAAATGGTTGAGACCATAATCAGGCCTGAAATTTAAATTGCAGCCTGAACACACCTCAGGGTTGAGGCGGGAAATGATCCGAAGCGCATTAATGGCATTGCGATCAGGCTGCAATTTTTTACACCGGTTGGAAAACAGCAGGAAGAAAAAATGAAAAGTGAGAATTGAAGCGATTCCACAAGTTTTCAATGCTCATTATTCATTTTCAATTATTTTTCTTCCCCCAGGCATCTGGAAACCTGCTCGTGCACATTGGTGGAAAGGTTCTTGACGGCCATGATTCGTTCAAGCTGTTTTTTCATAAGCTGTTGGCGAAAGGCGTCGTATTTTCGCCACTGGATAAAGGGGGTAACCAGACGGGCCGCAATCTGAGCGTTGGCCTGATTCAGTTTGATGATATAGCCCGCTACAAAGGCATAGCCAAGGCCGTTTTGATTATGGAAATGGATGGCATTGGACGCAAATGTCGCCACCACCGCCCGGATGTCGTTGGGGCTTTTCGCGTCAAAGGCTTCATGCGAAAGCAGGCTTTTTACCACATCCAGGGTTCCGGCCAGGGGGGAGGCAGCCTGGATGCCGAACCACATGTTCACCACCAGTTGATTTTCTTTATTGGCGGTGTAAAAATCGGTAATGGCCCTCTCACGGGCGATTCTTCTTTTGCTGTGGGCCAGTGCCCTGAAAGCCGCCAGCTTTTCCGTCATGTTGTCCGCTGAATCATACTGGGACCGGGCCAGGGTAATATACTCTTTTTTCTCCAGCGCACACAGGTATTCCAGACAGACATTGCGCAGGCTTCGCCGGGCCCTGCTTTCGATACTCAAATCATAGGGCTTGCCGGGGTTGTTGGTGGTATAGGCGGCCAGCAGTTCATTTTCCAGCCGTGCGGCCACAAATTGTTGCGCTTTTTTTACGGTGTCATGGATGGCATCCGGATCGATGACCGTCACACGCTGGGTAAGATAGGCTTCCGAGGGCAGGGTCAGCATACGGGTTACCAGGGCATTGTCCGGTTCATTGCCTGTCAGCAGCCCGCGAAAGGCCTCGATCAGGTCATTGTCCGGGTCTGTGTGCTTTTCGGCGATCATCTCCAGCAGCATGGGTTCGGCCAGTTTTTGACAGGCATCCCAGCGGTTGAACCCGTCCCTGTCGTATTTCATCAAAAAAAGCAGCTCCTTGCTGGTGTAGGGGTAGTCCCAGGTGACAGGGGCACTGAAATGGCGGAACAAAGAGGGCACCGGTTGACAGGGTATCTGCTCAAAAACAAAGGTCTGCTCGGCCCGGGTGATTTCCACTACGTTGTGATCGCCCATGGAAAGCGGAATATCTCGGCCCTTATCGTCTAAAAGCCCCATGCGAAGAGGAATCATAAATGGCTTTTTTGCTTTGGTTTCCGGGGTAGGCCGGCAGGTCTGCCGGACCACCAGGGCAAAAGTTCGTGCTGCCGGGTCATAATGGCCGTTTAGGACCACATGTGGGGTTCCCGCCTGATGATACCAGCGGCGAAATTGGGAAAGATCCTTGCCACTCGTATCTTCCATGGCTTTGGCAAAAGCCTCGATGGTTACGGCCTGGCCGTCATGACGGTCGAAATAGAGCGTTGTGCCGTTGAAAAAATTCTCATCGCCCAGGAGAGTGCGGTACATGCCGATAATCTCGGCGCCTTTTTCATAAATGGTAAGGGTGTAGAAATTATCAAAGGCCTGGACCGTGGCCGGTAATACCGCGTGGGCCGTGGGCCCGGCATCCTCTTTGAACTGGTGGGTCCGCAGATAGTCGGCATCTTCAATCCTTTTGACCACAGGGCTCGAGTGATCGGCACTGAAAGACGCATCCCGGTATACGGTGAAACCCTCTTTCAGGCTCAACTGGTGCCAGTCCCGGCAGGTGACCCGATCGCCGGACCAGTTATGAAAATATTCATGGGCAATAACATCCCGGACCCGGTCGTGGGCCGTATCGGTGGCCGTCTGCGGATTGGCCAGGATGACAGCGGTGTTGAAGATGTTCAGGCTCTTGTTCTCCATGGCCCCCATATTGAAATGGCTGACCGCGACAATGTTGAAAAGATCCAGGTCATACTCGCGGCCATACACTTTTTCATCCCAGGAAAAGGCCTGTTTCAGGGAGGCCATGGCATGATCCACCTTGTCCAGGTCGGATTTTTTTACAAAAATCCGCAAGGCCACTGTCTTGTTGCTCATGGTGGTGAAACAGTCCTCCCGGCAGGCCAGATCACCTGCCACCAGGGCAAACAGATAGCACGGTTTGGGATGCGGATCTTTCCATCGGGCCCAGTGGCGGTTGTTTTCAAGATCCCCGGTGCCCACGTTGTTGCCGTTGGACAGAAGCACCGGGAAAGCGGTCCGATCCGCTTCCATATACACAAAAAAACGGCTCATCACATCCGGACGGTCCAGGTAGTAGGTGATGCGGCGAAATCCCTGGGCCTCGCACTGGGTGCAGAACA
>CAZFXX010000106.1:0-9627 GCA_964522985.1 uncultured Desulfobacteraceae bacterium | reverse complement strand
TTCGATATCGTGTATTACCGGTCTTGCTTTCAATATATTTAAAAGTTACGCGGCCATTGAGAATGCCCTTAGTTTTACAGGGTCTAAGGCACTTCCTCCAAAATTCATTTAAATAGGAGTGAACTATAGTGCTATATTAAAAAATCTAACGAATAAGATAGATTGTGTGAGCGCAACCCGGTTGTGTTGACGGCTTATTTGAAACTGGATGAGATGATAGCCAGTGGAAGCTTCTCACCGGTTGAACAGGATATTGTGAAAATGGTCGTAAGCCATTATAATAATTGCGACTACTGTCTTACCGCGCATACCGGCAGCCTTTTGTCAAAAGGGCTGGAAAATGAGGAAATTCTGGAAATCCGCAGAGGCAATTCCGCAAATCCCGGGCGATCTGCACTGATCGACTTCACAAAAAAAAATTATTGAAACCAGAGGATTTATAAGCGATAATGATATCGATACTTTTAAAAACGCCGGGTTTACCTTAGCCCAGGCAGCAGAGATCACTGTCATTATCGCCCAGAAAACACTCTCGAACTACTTTAATCATATTAACAATACGGAACTGGATCTGCCGGCTGCTACGGTAATTTGAAAAAATGCGGCATTGACACACCAGGCGTCCGCCTTTCCACCCTGGGACCCGGGCCACCAATTTTATCACCGGCACGCCATATGCGTTGCTGTCTGGAATGCCGGTATTGCTCATTACCGGTTAGAAACCGATAAATCACGACGCTTCTTCCAAGAACGGACCGACATACGATAAAAAAGGTGGCCGAAATGATTCAATGTGCCCGACATCCGCTGCTCTTAATCGCTTCAAAGGCAAACAGAAAGAAGACCTGCCATGCGCTCTACGAATTTTTAGATAAAAGATCACAAAAAATGGGTGTCTCACGTATCCGAACTAAACCGGTGGTGTTAAAATCGGAAAGGAACAAAACACCATGAAAGATCAGGGGTATAAAATATGTCTCAATATACTATTCTGTTTTTTACTGCTGGGGGTGGCAACACCTATCTTAGCCGCTCAAGGTATAGACCACGACCTTTATGCCGGGCTGCTGAAAAAATATGTAAAAGATGGCGTGGTGAACTATCAAGGCTTTAAAAATGAAGAATCTGTTCTCGATAAATATCTAAAAATTCTCGAAGGCGTCGATTCGAAAATACTGTCTCGTAAAAAACAATTTGCCTTCTATGTCAATGCCTACAACGCATGGACCATCAAACTGATTCTGAGCGGTTACCCCGGCATCGAATCCATCAAGGATCTGGGAAGCTTTTTTAAAAGCCCATGGCAGAAGAAGATTTGCCGTATCGACGGCAAGGTCATCACCTTGGATGATATTGAACATCGTATTTTAAGGCCCCGGTTTAAGGATTCGCGGGTCCATTTTGCCATAAATTGCGCCGCCAGAAGCTGCCCCCCCTTGCTGTCCGAACCATACCGCGGGGACAAACTGGGTCTGCAACTAGATAAAATGGCAAGCATGTTTATCAACAATCCCAACAGTAATCACATCGAAAACCACACGCTTTACGTGAGCCGCATCTTTAAGTGGTTTGCGGAGGATTTCAATGAGGATGTCCCCGGTTTTTTCATGAGATATGCAAAAGGGGATCTTAAAAAACAATTGGCGCTCAACAAAAAAACGACTATAATTAAATATCTTGACTATGACTGGTCGCTAAATGGAAAATAAAAAGACCGCATGAGGCGGAAAAATCACCACAAAAAAACAGAAGGGAAAAAATATGAAAACAAAATTAATTCGATTGGTTACAGGTGTCACTGGTATGGTTATACTATGTTTGTTAACCCAATTGGCCGTCGGTGACGAAGTTTCCAAGATAGCAAAAAATGAACTCAGAGCCCAACTCGACAACCCTGATGTTATCATCGTGGATTTACGAAAAGGATACGACTGGAAGGGAAGTGAGTTTAAAATTAAGGGTGCCGTCAGAGAAAACCCAGACGCCTTCAACTCATGGGCTGATAAATATCCCCGGGACAAGACGCTCGTGTTTTATTGCGCCTGACCCGACGAAGCGACTAGTGCCGGGACGGCACAGAAATTTATGGAAAAAGGATACACAAAAGTATACGCGCTTAAGGAGGGATGGCATGAGTGGCTAAAGGCCAAGTACCCCGTTGAAAAAAAATAACCCGGTCGGCTGAACGCATGGATTGCCCCTTGTCTTACAATTCAGGGTCATGGGGACCCGTAACGGTCAATATTTTGAGGAAATAAGGAGTGTTCTTATGATGAGTTGGAGAATTTCGCACAAAATAGCCGATATATTAAACAAGGGGGGGGACAATGCAGGCATTGATCGGGACGCCGCCCTGGCCCTCATGCAACCCGAGCTTCACTCCAAGGAGACCTATGCCCTGATGGAAACGGCCAATCGGGTGTCACGAAAACAGTTCAACAATAAAGGCGAAAACCATTTTCACATCGGCATTAATGTGGAGGCCTGCCCCTTCGATTGCAGCTTCTGTTCCCTCACGGTTAAAGCCGGTATATTTAAAGAAAAAATCGAGTTTACCAGTGATGAGATTTTGAGATGGGCCAAGTTGGCTGAATCCGGCGGGGCGGATGCCTTGAACCTTATGACCACCGGCACTTATTCTTTTGAAAAGCTTCTGGAAACAGGACGGATGCTGAAAAATGAGATCTCGACGCCCCTGGTGGCCAACACCCGTGACATCACGCATAAGGAAGGGAACATGCTTTTGGACGCCGGGTTTGTGGGTGCTTACCATGCCGTGCGATTAGGTGAGGGAAGGGACACGCCATTCAAACGGGAAAAACGCATCCACACCATCACCGTTTTAAAGGATGTAGGATTACAATGGATGAACTGCGTAGAACCGGTCGGTCCGGAACACGATATTGAAGAAATTCTGGATCTCATGTTCCTGGCAAAAAAATACCGGGCCACCTATAGTGGCGTTATGCGACGCATCAATTTTCCAGGGTCTCCCATGATGCAATACGGCATGATCAGCGAGCTTGAAATGGCCCGGATGGTTGCGGTCAGCCGGCTTGTAATGGGAAATATTCCAAAAGCGCATTGTACCCACGAACCCCACAGTGCATCTCTTTTGGCTGGGGCCAATCTTTTTTTTCCCGAGGTGGGCGCAAGCCCCCGCGACGGGGAGGCAGATACCGAAAAAGGAAGGGGAAAAGGACTGGACGCGTGCAAGCAAATTCATGTTGAGATGAACTGGGATCCTGATTTGCCATCTAACTGCTTTAAACATGAAGATACCAGGCTACCCAAAATTGCACCCCCATCGTTGTAAAGGAGAAAAAACTTAATGAGACGGATAACAGGGATACTTTTTTTACTGGTCTGTTCACTTCTCTTCGTTCAGAAGGGTATCACGGCAGAAGAAATAAGGATCGGTACCTGGAAAACGGCCCAGACCATCCAACCCTTTTTTTATCAGAATTTTTTACCATCAGACCAAAAAAACAAGGTGTTTTCTTTTACCAATCCGGCCGATCAGAAAGTGGCCCTTCTTGCCGGCAGCTTAGACATGTGTGGTACCACGCTGGCCCATGCCATCTATTCCGCTTCAAGGGGGCAACCGATTGTCCTGGTGGCGGCCCTCTGTAATAAGTGCTCTGCGCTTGTCGTCAAAAAAGGAGGACCTGTAAAAACAATAGAGGACTTGAGAGGGAGGAAGATCGGTTATGTACCCGGCACCATGCACGAAATTCTCCTGCGGGAGGCCCTGACCCGAAACGGCCTGTCACCGGACAAGGATGTTCGCTTAACCCGGGTTGATTTTTTTGACATGGGTATGGCCCTTGCCAGGGGGGGTATCGATGCCTTTCTTTCAGGAGAACCTTTCCCGACCCTTGCAGTGCATAAGGGATATGGAAAGATTCTTTCGTATCCTTACTATGGTGAATCCATCGGGACCCTCAACGCAGGGATGCTCGTGACACGAGAAACCCTTGAGGAAAAGCCTGAATTGGTTTACCAGATGGTTCTTGCCCATGCCCGGGCAACCCAATACTTAAAGGCCCATGAAGAGGTTTGGCTTAAAAAGGCATCTACGTTTGGGACTTCGCTGGAGGTCCTTAGCAAGGCGGCGCCCAACATGGAACTGACCTGGGAAATGGATGCGGCTTTTGTTAAAAAAGCCCAGGCCCTGGGTGCGCGAATGAAGGCCCTGGGCCTGATTGAAAAACAGCCGAATTATAAAAAGCTCTTTGACTTATCGTTCGTGAAAAAGGTAAAGGCAAATCGCCGAAAGGAGGCCAGACCCGGATGTTCAACTGATGGAGAAGAAACATAATTCAATGTATAGATCCGCTGTCACATTAATACCCTGGATCATTCCCGTCATATTCATGACGACCTGGATTATCATCAGTGAAACCGGATTTATACCGGCATACCTGCTGCCTCACCCCATGGAAATCGGCAAGGCCGGCTACACGTATATTTTCGATCACCCTGGTGATGCACCCTTTGCCGGTCGATTCCTGAATGATGCCGGGGCAAGCCTCATTCGGGTAGGTAGTGGATTTGCGTTTGCCGTCATTTTCGGACTTCCCCTGGGGACGATTTCAGGACGCCTCTCTCTTGTCCGGAAGCTCATGAGTACGACGATCAATGCCTTGAGGGCAGTGCCCGGGATAAGCTGGCTGCCGGTGGCCATGATCTGGTTCGGTATTGGTATCAAGACAACGGTTTTTCTGGTCGCTTTAGCCGCTTTTTTCCCTATTTACCTGAATGCCGTAGCGGGCGCCAGACAAGTCAACCCGCTTCTATTGCAGGCCGGCGCCATGATGGGTATAAAAAGACTGCGCGGCACCTTTTTCATCCTCCTTCCGGGAGCCATGCCACATATAATGACCGGCCTGCGACTGGGCCTGGGTATTTCGTGGGCCTACCTCGTCCTGGGTGAACTCACGGGTGTTCCAAATGGTCTGGGAGCGGTTATCATGGATGCCCGTATGTTAGGTCGCATCGATATCATTATTGTGGGCATTATCATTATCGCCATCATGGGCCGTCTGAGTGATTATCTACTCACAACAGCATTAAAATGTTGTTTTAAAAGTGCCGGGAGAATGTCTTGAAACCTGAATTAACCGTCATCCCGACAGTTGATCCCGGGACAGGTAAAATAATCCTTGAAATTAACAACCTCAGAAAGGTCTTTCGCCTCAACGGGGCTTTTCTTGCCGTACTGGATGGCATCGACTTTCGCGTCAAAAATGGAGAGATGATCTGTATCCTGGGTCGGAGTGGGTGCGGCAAGTCAACCCTCCTGAAAATGTTAGCCGGGTTCCTGGCTCCCAGTTCCGGAGAGATTCTTTTAAATGGGAAACCGGTGACACACCCGGGAACTGACCGCTGTGTGGTTTTTCAGGAGGATACACTGTTTCCATGGTTGACCGTACAGGAAAATATCGCCTTTGGTCTGAAAGGCCGAAACAAAAACAAAAAAAGTATCCGGGAAGAGGTGGATCATTTTACTTCGCTCGTTGGGCTGACCGAGTTCAAAGACTACCTTCCCCGGGAGATTTCCGGTGGAATGAAGCAACGCGTCGCCCTGGCAAGGGTACTCATTCTCAGACCTCAAATTTTGCTGATGGACGAACCCTTTGCCGCTTTAGATGCCCAGACCCGGGAAGAAATGCAAAACCTGCTTCTTTCCCTCTGGGAAAAATTTTCGCATACAATCATTTTTGTAACCCATGATGTTAATGAAGCCATCACCCTCTCGGACAGAATACTCGTAATGAGTAAAAACCCGGGTCGCATCCGTGAGGACATTAATGTCGATCTTTCCCGACCCAGAAAAATGGAAAAACAGGAATTTATCTTTTTCAGTCGTAAATTATATCAACATCTTTGCGATTAAAAAACTTATTGAATAGCCCAAAGGACCAGGTTTTTCAGGACAAAATAAAATGAATCAGCCCGACTTTAGCACCGGTCACTGTGCCGGCGTCAGGTACCCGTCGGATAATTTCATCTATAATGTTTCTCATGGGCCAGGGTTGAAATAAAATCGTAAGGGTTTCTCCCACAGGGGCAAACCCCAAAATTAAAACCAGCTTCCAGTTTTTCCCGGTTACCTGCCAGAGCTGGAAGGATCCAATTCTTTTCAGACGCTTGATTATTGTCGTACTCCTGCCGTAACAAGTTGATTTTGGGGTTGTCTAAAGTATTTACGCAACTACCATGCCACAAGAATCCAGCCGGCGGTAAAGAAGCGCCGGGAGATCTGGTCGTGTTGAACAAGGAGGTTTGTTCTATAATATTCAACAAACGTGTAAAATACTCTAGAAGCGCCCACCTGACTTCAAAGTTTGCCTTCCGTTCTACCTGTTTAGCCCACGAGATTCGCACGATTTGATTCGTCTGGCATGAATTCTGCTAGTTATATTCCAAAAGAGTACCGACAGATGTCTCATGGACACAAACTCAATATCACAGATATTAATTTAAAGAGGCCTTAAATGAAACATATTATTTTAATAATTTTTTGGCTCGGGCTTGCACCGATTTTCGTACATCCGTCCTTTGCAAGTGATGAAACCCGCCTTGGGGAGATTGAAAGCCGGTTTTCAACGAATCTGTCATTGCCGGACCTTCTTACCTATGCCTATTTGTCCAACCCGGCCATAACCGCTTCGAAAGAATCCTGGCGGATTTTTATTGAAAATTACAGGATTGGGAAGAGCTATCCGGACCCCCGGTTGATGGCCACCTATTTTACGGACCCCATCGAAACCCGGCTGGGACCCCAGGACTGGAACCTGACCCTGTCTCAGGCCATTCCCTTCCCCGGGACCCTTGCTCAGAAAGGGAGAGTCCTTGAAGCCGACGTCAGAATATCCAGGCTGAAGCTGGATAAAACCGTTAAAAATATCGTGACGGCTGTTTCCGCCTCTTTTTATGAACTGGTATATATCCAGAAGGCCCTTGACATTGCCTTTGCCAACCTGGCCCTGAATCAGGAATTGACGAAAATCAGCCTGAACGCCTATGCCGGCGACAAAGCCCTTTTTTATGACGTATCCAAGGCCCGTGCACAGACCGCCCAGATTCAATATGACCGCCTGTTGCTCCAGGAGCTGGAACAAACGGAAAAAACAAGGCTCAACACGCTGCTGAACCGATCCCCGGAGGCACCGCTGGGCAGGGCCATCGGTCTTGTCCCGAGGGATGTGGTTTATTCACTGAAGGAAATCTACGGCATTGCCATGCACCACCAGGAGGATATCCTCATTGCCGATGAAACCATTGAAAAATCCATGGCAGCCATCCGGTTGACCCGTTTTAAAACCCTGCCGTCTTTTAAGCTGGGTCTTTTTTATGCCGGGATCGGCCATCCGGATGTGGCCACCGCGCCAAGAGATGCCGGACACGATGCCGTGGGCATCCAGTTCGGATTGAATCTGCCGTTATGGTTCGGCAAAAACAGGAGTCGGACGGCAAAGGCGCTGGCCGTGAGGGAAAAAGCCAGGGCCGATAAAACCCTCATCGCCAACCGAACCAGGGCGCAAATCAGCCGGCTCTGGTTCAAACTTCAGAATTCCAAACGGTTGATGACTTTATATGGAAAACAATTAATTCCCCAGGCCCTAGCCTCGGTTCAAACGGCAGAGACCTGGTTCCGCGAGGGTGATGGGCGTTTTGCCGATTTTCTTGAAATCCAGGCAACCGCCTATAATTTTCAATTGTCCCTTGAAAGGGCAACAGCGGATTACGGAAAAGCCCTGGTTCGGCTTGAGCAACTGGCTGGTGTAATTCTGGACAAAAAAAACGATGGGCCCATAGGAGGGAATACACCATGAAGAAAATCATGCTCAGCCTATTCATCCTGTGTGTGCTGTCCCGATCACCTCTGTATGCCGGTTATGAGGAGATGAAACAAACACTTGAAGGATATGTGCCGCCTGAAAATTTTACCGCTGTCGGGCATTTTGATGCCAGGGCCGGTAATCCGACGCGCGAGACCGGCGAAAAGTGGGCGCCGCTTCTTTCCCAAATAGATCGTCTTAAACAGACCTATGAAGAAAAAAACTCAGCGATGGCGATTGCTCCGGCAAATATGGACCCAACGGTTTTCAAGGCCATCACCGCTATTTCCTCAGATCAGGAGGCTGTACAAAAACACCTCCGCCGGAAGCTCGTTCTGGAAGAGATTATACTCATGGCAGCCCTTAGGAACCCTGGCGTTCTTGCGGCGCAAAAAAAAACAAAGGCAGAAATTCAGTCTTTTAGTCAAATTATGAACCTGGATGACACTTTAAAACAATACTGGGCATTCACCCGGGGCATCAGCAATAAAACCGGGCCACTTAAAATCAAGGGCACCATGAAATTGACCTATCCGTTTCCGGGCGTAAGTGCCCTTAAAGGACGGGTGATCAACAGCCAGGTGGCCGTCCTGATGGAAAAAATGAAAATTGTCCGAAAAAAGGTCATTACCGACATCCGAAAATACTTCTGGGATCTTGTTTTTATTAAAAAATCCACACGGATCACCGCTGAAACCATCGCCGCTTTCAACCGCCTCAAGAATGTGGCCACCATCTTGTACAAAAGCGGGAAAACAAGCTTCCAGGATGTAATCAAAATCAATATCAACATCGAAATATTAAAAGAAGACCTTATTACCCTGGCCGCTCAAAAGAAAAATATTGAGATTAGACTCCTTGAACTTCTGAATCTGACCGTGGACACCCGGATGGGTAAAACAATGGCCTCTCCCCTGCCTGATAAAACGGCCCGGCCCGGGCAGCTTTATCCGGTAGCCAGAGAATATCGCCAGGAGCTAAACGTTATCCGGCAGAAGATCACCAAACTTGAAAACATGATTGAAATATCGGAATCCATGATTCAGGCGCCGTTTTCCCTGGGGTTCTCAAACTTTGAAAATGAGCAGATAAACACGACAGGAACCGATGCCCCCAAAGCATCCTTTGCCGTAAAAACAATGGCTGCCATGAAAAACAACCACCCGGTAAACCCCTGGTACGGAGTAGATCAACCCTGGTTACAGCAGACCCGGCAGAACCTGTTGAGCCTGAAGCAAACCCTTGTTGAACAGGAAAATGCCACCGATCGAATGGTTCGCGATGCCTGGTTTGATCTGGACAGAAACCGGCGGGAGTTTGAATTGTATAGCACACGGATTCTGCCGCTATCCAAATCCGCTCTGGATGTAGCCACCCGGGAGTATGAGACGGGGTCCATCCCGTTTTCCCAGGCCATTGATTCTTACCACGACTGGTTGAAAGTAAAGCTGACCATCGCCAAAAAGCAGACGGATATCGCCATATCAACAGCTGTTCTGGAAAAAATCATGGGTAAAAACTTTTGACCAATGCATATGCAGGAAACCTTAAAAATGAATAAAAAACAAATAGGTATGACGATTATTGCAACGGCTTTCATTACGGGCACGGCTGTTTTTTTGATTTTAACGTTCACTGGTATCGGTCCCGGTTACCATAAAGAGACCCCAGGGGCCGGGAAAGCCCTTGCCACAGATACGGGTGAGCAAAAGATTATCTACTGGAAAGCCCCCATGGATCCCACGGAAATTTATGAACAGCCCGGGAAAAGCAAGATGGG
>CAZFXX010000105.1:4264-9653 GCA_964522985.1 uncultured Desulfobacteraceae bacterium | reverse complement strand
GGGTTTTTTCTGAATGAAACGGGCAAAGTCCAACAAAATTTTTACCGGTTTTTTTAAGTACAATTGATTCTGAAACAACTTCGATAATATCGGCGGCGTTTTCAATGGCTCGAATCGTTTCTTCAGGAATAAAATTGGCCAAGGCACCATCCTTCATTAACAGGCAAATGGAATGATAAAAATACCGGAAGGATCACAAATTGTAAGTAGTCGTTGAATACATCGAGAAATTGCCCGATGCTTGTTTGATAAGAAACCTAGAAATAGAGTATCTGTGTGTCCCTTAAAAAATTATTTAATAAATTTTTATTAGTCTATAAAAATAATTACTGAAATTATCTCTGTCAATAAAAACTTTTAACCGTAACAACTTCAATTAAAAAAAATATTCAGACGGTTACCTGCCGATCAGGGGAGATTTTTCAAATAAATCTTCAAGCCCTGCAAGCGCCATCTGCCGGGCCGTAACCCACCGCCCCCGCCTTTTTACAAATATCCTTAAATTCAATAAGTTTTTATCCAGAGATCTTTGGATTTCATCAAATTTTCCACTCCATATGATACGGCCGCTGTCAACCTTGATAATATGAATGTCAAATGTAACCGCAGCCGGATACTTAACTGAATATTTTCGGCCGAGACGTTCTTTAAATCGATATATATGTCCGGTCACCACCACATCGGCGCCGAGAAAACATCCTGTTTCGACAAGCAATTTTTTCTCCGACAGTGCCTTTTGGTTTGGATGGGTCAATTCCGACACTACCCCTATCGCACTCGAAGGTGGTATCATTCGGCACGCGCACCTGCTTTTGATCAGCATTGTCAGCTTTCGGGTAAGCGTATCCTCAGCATCCTCGATAACTTCCCCCGTCATGTAAACTTTTCCGTCCAAAGGACAGCGAATGCTCACATTGTCACCATAGACAGCCGCCATATTTTTAAACGGCAGTACCAGAACCGATTCCACCGCAATGGGTTCAGGGGCGGTCGCCAATGATCCGAGGGTGCTTTTGCATGCGTTTCCAAAAGTAAAGAGTATGATTCCGAGTATTATGCAGCTAATTATTTTATACGGCATTATATTTCATTAATTTCATATAAATTCGACCTAAAAACGGTTTACAATGTTCCTTTTGAAGAACGGACATCGGCAATGCGCTTGTCAAAGGACACGGCATGATCAAGGGCTCGTCCGAGTGCTTTAAACACCGCTTCCATGATATGGTGGTCGTTTTCACCATATTTAACATTAATATGAAGGTTCAGGCCCCCTTTTACGGAGAGGGACCTGAAAAATTCTTTGGCCAGGGCAGTATCAAAAACAGTGCCGGCATTCATAGCGTCAGGAACATTACAAATAAGAAAAGGACGGTTCGACAAATCAACAGTCACCTCTGCCAGGGCATCATCCATGGGAGTGACCGCATGGCCGAATCGGTTAATTCGCTTGCGATCCCCTAATGCCTTATCAAGAACACTCCCCAAAACAAGTCCGACATCTTCGACCGTGTGATGAAAATCAACATTCAGGTCTCCCTGTGCCCTGATAACAAGATCGAAAAAACCATGGACCGAGAATAATGTCAACATGTGATCAAAAAAAGGAATTCCCGTATCTATATCGGCTTTTCCACTGCCATCCAGGTCCAGTTCGATCCGGATGTTTGTTTCTGTTGTCTGGCGGTTAATTGATGCCTGTCGTCCTTCAGATTGTTTTACCGATATATTTTCCATAATTCACTCCGCTGGTATTTCGTGCCTGACAAAAAGCAATAATAACGAATTTGCAAAACATTGAATCGCCAATGCCAAACAAAATTTTGTTAATGTTGAATTCGAGTGACGGATAATGGGTGGTATCTACCAGATTATCATGCCGAAGGCACACAATTCATTTCTCAACCTTCCGCGGCCCACCTTCCACCTTCAGCCTTCCACCTTCAGCCTTCCACCTTCTATAATATCTCAGAAAAGCATCCACTACCACCGGATCAAACTGGTTGCCGGCCCCATCATGGATGATTTGCAAGACTTTTTTTTCGTCCATCTTTTTACGGTACGCCCGATCTGAACTAATTGCGTCATAAACATCGGCCACCGACAATATACGGGCCGGCAAGGGGATCTTGTCGCCCTTCAATCCGTCCGGATAGCCGTTACCGTCAAACCGCTCATGATGCCAGCGGATGATCTCCTGCTCTTTTTTCCAAAGTCCCATCTGGCCGACAATACTGGCACCCATGGCCGGATGCTCTTTGATAATCTCGTACTCTTCATCGGTCAGCCTGCCCGGTTTGAGTAAGATATCATCCTTAATACCGATCTTGCCGATATCGTGCAGAAGGCCGGCCACATTCAAAATGTCCATTTCTTCTCTGTTGCATCCCATTTCTCCAGCAATACCAATGGCAACATCCGTTACCCGGTTTGAATGCTGCTGGGTATAAGGGTCCTTGACTTCAATGGCCTTTACAAATCCGTAAAGAGTCGAAAAAAGATTTTCATATATATTTTCATACAGCGCCAGGTTTTCAATGGCCGAAGCTGCTTTCTGGAGCATAAAGGAAATGTAGTACAGGTCTTTTTCTGAAAATTTATGGCGCCCCTTTCTGATAAAGGCAGTCAAGACGCCAAAAATATCGCCCCTTATATTCATGGGCACCACTATCATGGCGCCAATGGTTTCCGGCAATCCGGAAGGACCCTTGCCGGATGGGATCAAAAGCGGCAGATCTTCCCGGGCGGTTTCCATAATCAGTGTTTCAACGGCGTTTTTTTCATGTGATTCCTGAGGAGCAATTTTGTCGGTCTTAAAGATCGTATCTCCCCTTATTTCCTTATCTTTCGATGGATCATGAAAGAATGCCGAAGAAGCGGCAACTTCAAACGGGCTTTTGACCTTGCTGTTCAGGACATAGAATCGTACTTCATCCGCCGGAGTCAGCTCCCGCGTGATGTCAACCATCCGCTTAAATATGAGCGAGCTCGAATTCATTGTGGCAAAATCGCTCATGATCGTATTCATTATGCCCAGGTCATGGATTCTGGACAAAAGCTGGTTATTCAATCGCTCCAGTCGCTCTTTTCCTTCCACCTCTTTTTTGAGAATTAAATTTTCAACAAACAGCTTTCGCTCGCGCAAAACCCTGGTTACACAAATTTCCATCTGGTTCAGGTTAACCGGCTTGATCAGAAAATCCACAACCCCGTTTTTTATCGTCCGAATGGTATTTTCCAACGAGGGATAGCCGGTCATAATCACAACCGGTATGGTGTTATCGTTTTTGTATATATATTCGGCAAGCTCGATACCATCCATTTCAGGCATGTTAATATCCGTAAAACAGCAGTCAATTTTTTCATTTTCCAGTATTGAAACCGCCTGCCTGCCGTTACATGCCGTAAATATCCGGTATCCCCTGAATTGGAAAAATTCAGACGCAACGTCTAAAATATTTTTCTCGTCATCCACAAAAAGAATTTTTTCTTTTATATCAGTGTTCATAATTTCTCAGTTTGAATTACAGGTGTCCTTCATCACAAGTTTACATTTTTTCAAAATAGCATTTATTTTTTTGCGAAAACCCTTAGCCTGTGTATCTTTCCGGGAAACGGTTTGCCAAAATATTGTTCCAGTTTTTGTGAACATCGTGCCACCCCTGAAATATCGATACCGGTACCAATGGTCATCGATTTCAATAAATAAGTCGTATCCTCGGTCGCTATATTACCGGTTGCGCCGGGAATAAACGGGCATCCCCCCATACCGCCGAGAGACGTGTCAAAATTTTTGATGCCGCAGCCCATGCCGGCCATTACATTGACGAGACCCAGCCCCCGGGTATCGTGAAGGTGAAGGCCGATGGGAATATCGTCGGTTACAGCCTTTATCTTAGTGATCAGACTTTTTATTTTCAGCGGGTTGGCCATTCCGGTGGTATCGGCAAGGCTAAGCATCTCAACACCGGAAGTAACCAGTTCACGCGCTATTTCAGCAACACGGTATTCCAACATTTCTCCTTCAAAAGCACAACCGAAAGCACACTGAATACTGGTTATTACCCGCATGTTATGACTCTGTGCCCAATCAATCATTTTGATACCGTGCCCAAGGGCCCGGTCAAGAGACATGCCGGTATTTCTGCGGCTGTGGGTATCGCTGCATGAGATAGAAATTTCAACAGATCTCAAGCCTGCCGCATTTGCCCGTTTCAATCCGGTCATATTCAGAACAAGTCCATAATAATCCACCCCGTCCTTTTGAGGCAGTTGTGCAACCAGCGCCTCGGCATCCGCCGTCTGCGGTACACGCTCAGGCAGTACAAAAGAGGTAACCTGTATTCTTTTCAGGCCTGCATTCGCGAGCCCTGCTATGATATCAAGCTTGAAATCGGTGGGAATTATTTTTTTTTCATACTGGAACCCATCCCGGGGACCGACCTCACTTAAAAAGACCTCCTCGGGCAAATTATGCGCTATTGTCTTAACTGAAAGCATATTTTTTTAAAACACAGAGATGAATAAAAATCCGCCCTACAGAGGCCATGGTTTTCTTTTACGATTAAAAAAATCATAAAATATAATATTATATAGAATTCGACAAAATTAACAAGGCTCAATTTTATGCCGTATATATTTAAATACTTTAAGCGAGCCCGGGTTGCCGATAACACCCCAGTGTTTGATGCATAGAAATAACTTGACGAGCAGCACAATCGAGCAGTAATTGAATCACAAACAATATACAGCCTGAATTGTGCAATTTTTTGGAAGAACTGTGTTGAAGTTATAATACCGCTAAAATTCGGAGCAAACTATGCCGTCCCATCTTTCCCGCCCTATGCGGATCTGTCTTTTAAGTTACCGCAGCAACCCTCATTGCGGGGGCCAAGGCGTATATCTGAAAAACCTGAGCCGGGCTATCAAGGATCTTGGCCACACGGTAGAAGTTGTTTGCGGCCCGCCGGATCCGCTTCTTGACGGAGATATCCCAGTGCATCATATCCCCTGCCTGGATCTTTATAACCCGGAAAATCCTTTCCGGATGCCAACGCTTACCGAACTGAAAAATCCCATCAACCTCGCTGAGTGGCTGGGCATATCAACCATGGGGTTCCCTGAACCATTTACCTTTGGTTTGAGGGCTTATCAGTTTCTGAAAAACAAATTTTACGATTATGATATCCTGCACGACAACCAGAGTCTCGGCTACGGGATTCAATTGCTGGGCAGATTTATCCCCACTGTTGCCACGATTCACCACCCGATCACGGTGGACCGGGATATCGATATAAAAGCGGTCAGACCCTTTTGGAAAAAGTTGAAATATCTGCGCTGGTATTCCTTTATTGGAATGCAGAAAACCGTTGCCCGCTCCCTTTTAAAA
>CAZFXX010000105.1:0-4254 GCA_964522985.1 uncultured Desulfobacteraceae bacterium | reverse complement strand
AAAATAATAACCGTTTCAGAATGTGCCCGGCAGGATATCAGACGTGATTTTACCATACCCTCTCACCGTTTCAGAATTGTTCCCAACGGAATTAATACCCGTCTTTTTTTTCCGGTTCCGGAAATCAAACGGCGGCCGGGCCGAATCATCGTGACCACCAGTGCCGACACGCCCTTAAAGGGGCTTTATTACCTCCTGCATGCCGTTGCCGCTATTACCAAAAACCGCAAAATCAAGCTGGTTGTAATCGGTACACCCAAAAAAGAGGGAGGCATCGTCCGATTGATACGAAAACTGGGTATCGGAAAATACGTTATCTTTACCGGACATATCAGCGATAAAGAATTTGTCCGTGAATACGCCAAAGCAACCCTTTCGGTGGTACCCTCCGTATATGAGGGTTTTGGTCTGCCGGCGGGTGAGGCCATGGCCTGCGGTGTTCCTGTAATCAGCACCACCGGCGGGGCGCTACCCGAAGTCGTGGGCAATGCCGGTATTCTGGTTCCACCGGCCGATTCCAACGCCCTTGAAAAAGCCATTGTCAATCTGCTTGATCATCCCGATTATGCAGCAAAACTTGGCATGGCAGGTTACATGCGGGTACAGAACCATTTCACTTGGGAAAAGGCGGCAAAAAAAACCGTTGGCGTTTATCAGGAGGCAATACGTGATTACCGTAAATTTTAAACGCCTGGACATCAAACCCGGTGCCCGCATACTGGATATCGGATGTGGGCCGGGCCGTCATACCTGTGCTGCCTATGGCCTGAAAAAAATTATGGTAATTGGAGCCGACCGTAATTTCAACGATCTCACCAAAGCGCGAGAAAGACTGCAATACCACGATAAACTGGGGGCACATGGCGGGGGAAGCTGGGCACTGTCATGCGCAGACATTCTCAATCTTCCGTTTAGAGATGAACACTTTGATCTTGTTATCTGCTCGGAGGTCATGGAGCATATTACAGCGCACCACAAGGCTGCACAGGAACTGGTCCGGGTACTGAAACCGAATTGCCCCCTTGTGGTCAGTGTGCCCCGTTTTCTGCCCGAGAAAATATGCTGGGCTCTTTCGGATGAATATTTCAATGCCAACCAGGGGCATGTTCGGATTTATAAAAAAAAAGAGTTGATAGACCTGCTGCATTCTTCAGGGGTTCTGATTCGCTGGCATCACTTTGCCCACAGCCTGCATTCCCCCTATTGGTGGCTCAAGTGCCTTGTGGGGCCGACACGGGAAGATTGTCTGTGGGTAAACCTGTATCACCGTTTTCTGGTCTGGGATATGATGAAAAAACCACTGATCACCCATATGCTCGATGCGGCCCTGAATCCAATCATGGGGAAAAGTATCGTTCTTTATTGTATTAAAAAAAAAGGAAAATAACAGGATAAACCCATTCAGTGAAAACTAAAAATTGTATGATGGAAATTGAAGGTATTTGTATCGATTTTAGGCCAAAAAAGGAGCACCCCAGTTCCTCAGCATAAACTCGCCGACACACGACACACTAGATTCTCGGTATTTAATTCTCATCTCCAAGGGCTTCACCGCATTTGAACCGCTGTAGACCACCAAGGGTTTGGGTCATGGGCAGTTTTTTAAAAAGACCGGAGGCCATGGCCAGTTTATACACGTCATAGGGGGCCTGGCCCCCCTGAGCGGGATCCGGGAAAATATCATGAATCAAAAGGATGCCCCCGGGCACGATATGCCGGACCCAGGCATTGTAATCGGTAAATGCGGTTTCAAAGCTGTGGCCCCCGTCGATAAATAAAAGCCCCAGCGGAGTGGCCCATTTACGAGCCGCAATTTCAGACCGGCAAACAAGCGGCACGACCGTATCTTCCAGACCGGCGTGTTGCAAGGTTTTTCTAAATTGCCTGAACGTATCGACACAGCCGGTTTCAGGATCAAAAAGTTCCGGGTCGAAATATTCCTCACCGGGCTGCTGTTCTTCTGATCCCCGGTGGTGATCAATGGAAAAAAGAATATTGTTTTTTTTTTTACATCCTGCTCCCAGGTAGATTGTGGATTTGCCGCAATAACTGCCTATTTCAAGGCACGCTCCCAGTGGAGACGCCACCTCAGCCATATCATACAGACGGCGGCCTTCTGCAGGATCCAGAAACCCTTTGGTATGATTGATCAGTTCATGGTCGATATTCATTCTAGTTTTCCTTATACCCCCTTACCAGGACTTCTCTGGGTTTGGCACCGTCAGCCGGGCCGACCACACCCTCTTTTTCCATCACTTCAATAATCCGGGCCGCCCGGTTATATCCGATACGCAGGTACCGCTGTACCATGGAGATGGATGCCTGCCGGGTTTTCGAGACAAGGGCAACAGCTTCATCATATTTTTCATCGTATTCCTGTTCACCGGCCTCTGATGATTCCTTTACCGGTGCACTGGTGACATCTTTGTCATACTCGGGTTTTTGCTGGGCTTTTAAAAATTCGGTGATTCGGGCAATTTCGGGCTCGGAAATATAAGCGCCGTGAATACGTTGCAGTTTTGCCGTACCCGGTGGCAAAAAGAGCATATCGCCGTTTCCCAGTAAATTTTCAGCGCCATTGGAATCAATAATTGTTCTTGAATCTGTCTTGGAAGACACCTGAAACGTCAACCGAGTGGGGAAATTTGCTTTGATAATCCCGGTCAATACGTCCACAGAAGGGCGCTGGGTTGCCAGGATAAGATGGATTCCGCAGGCTCGAGCCATCTGGGCCAGACGCGTCAAGGCAACCTCAACATCCCGCGACGCCACCATCATCAAATCGGCGAGCTCATCAATGATGATGACAATAAACGGTAATTTTTCATCGGTGGTTTTTTCATCGATTTTTTTCAGTTTTTCAATTTTTTGATTGTAACTGGATATATTTTTGGTCTTCTTTTGAGCCAGCAGTTCATATCTATTTTCCATCTCCTTGACGGCCCAGAACAAAGCGTTGGTAGCCTTTTTAACGTCTGTCACAACAGGGGTAATTAAATGAGGAATGCCGTCATACGTGGAAAGTTCAATCCGCTTGGGGTCGATCATGATAAATTTTACATCGGCAGGAGAAGCTTTGTACAAAAAACTGCAGATCATGGTATTTAATGCCACACTTTTCCCGGCACCGGTGGCACCTGCGATCAAAAGATGCGGCATTTTTTCGAGTTCAGCAGTCACCGGAACGCCGACGATGTCCTTTCCCAGACAGATGGTCAGTTTGGATTTTGATTTTTCAAAGGCTTGGGACGCCACGATTTCCTTGAACCTGACCATTTCCCGATTCGTATTGGGAATTTCAATTCCAATAACGGCCTTTCCCGGAATCGGGGCAACAATACGGATACTTATGGCCCTTAAGGCCAGGGCTAGATCATCTGTGAGATTGACGACCTTGTTTATCTTGACGCCCGGTGCCGGCGCATATTCAAAGGTTGTAATGACAGGCCCCGGGGAAACAGTTACGACTTTGCCGTTCACACCAAAATCTTCAAGTTTTTTTTCAAGCAGTTTGGACTGCATACGCAGATTGTCATGATCCGCAGCAGCAGCCCTGATTTCAGGGTTATCCAGCAGGTTAAACGATGGCAACTGGAGCCCCTGCTTATCCCGCATAAAATCGAATACTGTCTGTTTTGGAACCGGCGCCGGAGTGATGGGTCCCGCCTTTGCTGCTTTTATTTCTATTTTTCGCCCTTTTTGTATTTTTTTCTTTTTCAGCACCGCAGATCGTTTTTTAGCTTTTTCTTTCCGCTCTCTGTATCGGGACCAGACCGAACCGATTGAACCGCCGGCAATACCTGCCCACCGCCGGCAGTTTTTGAAAAATATAATAAAAGAAAAACCCGTAGCCAGAATCAGACCGATCATCCATAAAATAATCAGGATAAGCGCACCGCCTGTTACATTGGAATAACGCACCAGAAATGCTTTAAGCGGAATTCCGATAATACCACCGGCTGAAAATTTGTGATCAAAAATAATGTAATGATTTTGTTTGAGCGCCAGGATTGCGCCTGATGTGATCAGCAGTAATAATCCACCGACTGCGGTCAATAGGATCACGGTTCTGGAAGAATCGCCGAAAAAATGGATGCTGATAAGCAGCAGTAATATCGGAAACCAGAATGCCCCCAGTCCGAACAGGCCGATAAGGATACCGGCAATCTGGGCACCGAGCGCCCCAAACATGTTGTGAATATCACCGGCTGTTTTGGCATTGTTGATTGACGGATCGGCGGGATTGTATGAAAG
>CAZFXX010000104.1:0-9690 GCA_964522985.1 uncultured Desulfobacteraceae bacterium | reverse complement strand
AAAAGCGAGCTGACCAACCAGTTCCGGGTACTTGCCCAGGAGATTCTGGAGGAGAAAGGCAAAACATTCAGCGAGCAGAGCAACGCCGGTCTCAAAGGCCTTCTGGATCCGTTTCGCAACCAGCTCAACGAATTCAGGCAAAAGGTGGATAACGTCTATGTGCACAAAGCCGGAGAGCGGGCCTCCCTCAAAAAGGAGATCGAAATGCTGCGAGACCTCAACCAGCAGATCAACCGGGAAGCCACCAACCTGACCCGGGCCCTCAAAGGCGACAAGAAAACCATGGGAACCTGGGGTGAGCTGATTCTGGAACGGGTACTGGGAAGCGTCGGGCCTTCGAAAAGGGGTTGAATACGAGACCCAGGGCGGTTTCAGGGATGCAGACGGCAAACTGCTCAAACCGGATGTGATCGTCCACCTGCCGGAAGAAAAAGATGTGGTGATTGATGCCAAGGTATCACTTGGTTGCCTATGAGCGGTACGCGAGAGCAGAAGAAGACCGCATTCAAAAAAAGGCCCTGGCTGACCATATGGCCTCTGTTCGCACCCATATAGAAGGTCTCAGCGGTAAGGATTATTCATCGCTAAAAGGGCTTCGCAGCCTCGATTTTGTCCTGATGTTCATGCCGATCGAGGCGGCTTTTGTGGCCGCTTTCCGGGAGGATATGACGCTTTATGCGTACGCCTTTGAAAAAAAATCATTGTGGTGACGCCGTCAACGCTACTGGCCACCCTCAAGACCATTGAAAACATCTGGCGCTACGAACGGCAGAACAGAAATGCCCAGGCCATTTTCCATAAGGCAAGTGCCATTTACGACAAGCTGCGGCTTTTTGTGGAAAGCATGGAAAAGCTGGGGAAACAGATTGATACCACGCAGTGTACTTACGAGGAGGCCATGAACCGGCTGGTGCGCGGCAAGGGAACCGTCATCAGTCAGGCAAGCAGGTTTGCCGAACTCGGGGTGCCGGTGAAAAAATCGCTACCGCGAACCGTGACGGAGGTTGCCGAAATTGAAGATATCTAAAAGGCCAAAATGCCCTACCGGTCAGTTAAGAGGCTTCAATCATTAACTTTTAAGGAGAATCATCATGAATGTAAAAGCGCTTCTCAAACCGATGATCATTAATAATCTTACAATCCCCACGCGTGTGGTCATGGCTCCCATGACGCGTCGCTTTTCTCCCAACAACATTCCGGGGCTGAATGTGGCCCAATATTACAGACGACGAGCAGAGAACAATGTCGGTCTCATTATAACCGAAGGGACCGTCGTTGAACCCCGTACAGGACATGGCTATCCCGACGTACCGGATTTCCATGGAAAGAAAGCGCTGAAAGGCTGGAAAGCCGTGGTGGATAATGTCCATGAAGCCGGGGGGAAAATTTTCCCTCAGTTGTGGCATGTGGGCAGCGTTAGGCAGAAAAAAATGCCGCCAAACGCCTCCGTCCCCGGCTATGGTCCTTCGGCCGTGGTACATCCTTTCTATGGTGACAACAAAGAGGTTCCCATGGAAATGCGCCAGAAGGATATTAATGCCATTGTCACGGCATTCGGCAATGCCGCCGGAAAGGCGGAAGCCATGGGTTTTGATGGTGTCGAAATTCATGGTGCTCACGGTTATCTCATCGATCAGTTTTTTTGGAACGCCACCAACAAGCGTACCGATAAATATGGGGGCCCCACGCTCGCCAATCGACTGCAGTTCGCCATTGAGGTGATTCAGGCGGTACGTCAAAACGTCCAAAGCGATTTCCCGGTCTGTTTACGGTTCTCGCAATGGAAAATGGGGGATTATGAGATCAAGATGGCCGCCACACCCCAGGAACTGGAAAAGTTTCTCATCCCTCTGGTGGATGCAGGTGTTGATATTTTCCATTGCAGTACCCGCCGTTTCCATGAACCGGAATTCCCGGGTTCAGACCTGAACCTGGCCGGCTGGACCCGCAAACTGACTGGAAAGCCGGTCATCACCGTAGGCAGTATAGGGCTGGATGGCGATTTTATAACTGATTTCGCAGGGGAACCCACATCAAAAATATCTAAAAATTCCGTGGTCAACCTGGTGAAGCGTCTGGAGGATGATGAATTCGATCTTGTTGCAGTGGGAAGAGCACTTCTTTCAGATCATGAATGGGTAAACAAAATTATTGCGGGACAGTTTGATGAAATCAAAACCTTTAACAAGGCGTCTCTGAAAAATCTGATATAGTCTTTGTATCAGATATAGGCGATATCTTTAAAGCTTACCGAGCATCTCCCTGTGATCGCTGAGAAACCGGTACAAGGTGGCACGGCCGACCCCCAAAAACCGGGCCGCTTTACTCTTGTTCCCCCCCGCCTTCCTGATTGCCGCCCTGACGATATCGGCATCAAGCTTTCGGGATGGACCGCGCTGGTAAGACGGGGCCTGGACACTTTTCAGTTCAATGGGCAGATCCGACGGCAATATAATACGATTTTTACTTGTGACGATTGAAAACTGAACAGCATTTTGAATCTCACGAACATTTCCCGGCCATTTATAATCCATCATCAGGGCCATGGCTTCACGGGAAAAGGATGACATCTCCATGCCGCTGGATTCAGACACCTGCCGCAAGAAATGGTCAACCAGCAGCGGGATATCGGCTTTGCGATCTCGAACAGGCGGAATATGGATTGGAATGACATTGAGCCGGTAGTAAAGATCCTCCCGGAAATTACCCTTACGGATCTCTTCCTTCAGCACCTTATTCGTTGCACTGATTACCCGTGTATGCACCGACATTGCTATTTCACTGCCAACCTTTTCAATTGTGCCGTCCTGCAAAAAACGAAGCAGCTTTACCTGGAGATATTTGGGCAGCTCAGCCACCTCATCCAGAAATATAGTGCCGCCTTCGGCCAGCTCTAATCGTCCTTTTTTATCCCGAATCGCCCCTGAAAAGGATCCTTTGACATGACCGAACAATTCACTTTCAATAAGCCCCTCGGGCAAGGCACCACAGTTGATTGGAACAAATGAAGCACCGTTTTTGTAGCGCTCGTTATGGATGGCCATGGCCACCAGTTCCTTTCCCGTACCGGTCTCGCCGTAAATATGGGTCGGGAAATCATAATTGGCCACATCCCGGATCTGTCGGAAGACCGCCAGCATTTTGCTGTCCCTTCCGACAATATTGGCGAAACTGTAAATATCCCGGGATTTGATTTGAAGCTCCGGCATTTCGGTGATGTCCCGAAAAGTAGCAAGAATGCCCAGCGGTTGATCTTTTTCATCAACCATCGTTGTGGCAAACATTTCAAGGCGCCGGGATTCACCGCTCTTGGTGGTAATGGTAATGGTATATTCACTGCTGTCGTTTAGGGTAGGAAACTCGCCGCAGAAAGATCTCCCCATGGCTTCATGACAGTCCCGGTTCAGCACATCCTCCCGGCTGTAACCGGTAATTTCTTCGGCTTTCCTGTTGAAATAAAAAATCCGCCGCTGCAAATCGTGGGCGATAACACCATCCCTGAGGTTATCAAGAATCCGTTGCAGCTTTTTTTCATTAAAAATGATTTTTTCTAAGGCAAGCGCATCCATGATTAATTTTCCATTTCACAAACAGAGCTGTTGCATTACATGTGAGTTGCCATTGTTTTTTGACGCTAGGGTCAATTTCTTTATGCCACAAAAGCATAAGATAACACAAGTTCGATTTTATGTGGAAAAGGGATGACGGCACACTTGCGAATTTACTATTTTTCCGATTCGTTTATATATTTTTTTACGGTCCGGCGGTCGAGCTGGGTGCGGCGAGCCACCTCTTCAAAAGTGCCGTGGCGCTGATAGAGCAGACGGCAATACCCGGAAACCAGTTTCTGAGCATCCATATCCCCCGTTTTGATACTCCGGGCAAGAGATGATTCCAGATCCGGTTCTGCTGATTTTCTGTCACCTGTGTAGCTGCGTTTAAGCAGGACGCTGCGCACGCACTGCTCCAGCTCCCTGACATTCCCGGGCCAGGGGTAATCCGGGCCCAGCTTTTTATCGATAACGTCCTTGATCATTTCTACCAGCTCAGGCGAGGGACGGCCCACCATCCTTTGCACCGTATGGGCCAGCAGGTCGCCAAGCTCACGGTTGTCCTCCTGTATCCTGCGTCTAAGCGGCGGTACGGTGATCTGATCCGAACAGAGCCGGTAATAAAAATCATCCCTGAACACGCCTTTGTCGCGGATATCTTCGATGGAGCGATTGGTGGCGGCAATTACCCGGCCCTGAAAGCGCCCCTGTTCATGGCTGCCCACCGGGGTAAACGTTCTATCCTGTAAAACCTGAAGCAGTTTGATCTGGACCGGTATTGAAATTTCCCCAATTTCATCCAGCAGGATGGCCCCATAGGGGCTGCACCGATCGAAAATACCTTTGAAATCCTTGACGGCACCGGTAAAGGCGCCTTTTTTATGTCCAAACAGTTCCGACTCGATGAGTGTTTCCGGAAACTGCGCAAAATTCAGGGCGCTGAAAGACCGTGTAAAGCTTTCAATAAAACATTTTTTTCGTTCATTAAACGGAATAAAACCGGATCGGCCCATGGCCATGGCTGCAGTGCCTTTGCCGGTACCGGTTTCACCCAGCAAAAGGGTTGAGAAATCTTCCAGCCGATTCCAGAGATAACGGTTGTACAGATCAAGATTATGGGTAAAAACGTTATCCCACAGGTTACGGCGCAATTTTTTCATTACGTTACTTTGGCCGATAAGGCTGCGTCCGATAAAGAAAAACGCACGCCGCAATTGATAGCTCAAAGCAAAGTAGCGCAGGCTGTCAGGGACGCTGAATCCGCGTCTTCTGATCAGAGACAGGGCGTCGGCAGCAAAAACGACCCTAACCGGTGTATCGCCGGCCTCAATCTGATTTTCGATCATGCGATCAAATTGATGCCGAAACCGATAGAAAAATTCGAACAGAAAGGCGGCTTCAATGAGGATACGGTCTTTGCCGGAGAAAAGATTGATGTCGGCGCGTTCCTCTTTCTCAAGTTCATTGATACGGCGATTGACTTCGTTTACGGTTTTATCGATGCGCCCGGACCTGGACTCACCCGGGAAAAACCCGGATATCTGTCGATCCATATCGATCCGTTTGCGGCTGAACGGATTGGTCAGGCTGGCTTCGCGCACAATGCTTAAAAATTCCCGCTCTTCCGTGGTGAGGTTGTTTTTTTGCGCCATTTTACCCGCTTTCCCGGTAACATTGTTTATAAACGGCTTGAATCCGTATGCCGCCTCTGTGCATGGAATGTAGAGGATATGCACATGGCATGCTGATAACCTATTTTTATCACAGAGCTGAAAAAAAAGTAAGAAATTATTTTAATTTAAACAAATCAACTGGTTGGGTGCTGATTTATGAAGTGGCATGCAATTTGCTGCGTTTCCACGAGAAGGTATAATTATGCAATATTCATTTTCAGGAGAATTATAATGATAAAACGTCTTTTGGATTCAAGACTGCCACTGATGGTTTACAGCCCTTACCGGGTATTTGATATGGATTATTACCGCAAAATTTTTGCGGCCGGCGCTCTGCCCATGTTTGATACTGAGTTTATGACGGATGTCGAAATTAAAAAAAATTTGGAAAAACTGGCCGCAGAAAAAATTTTGTTCGGTCTGCGGATTTCTGTTGGCCACAAAAATATTCAAAAACGGCTTCGGGACCGGTATATCGAAAATCTGGATGCCATTGTATTTAGTTATCAACGCAGTGAGGATCTTTCCACCTTTGATTTCGATAACCGGGACTATAAATTTTTTATCGAGAGTACGGATATCAATATCACTGCCGACCTTGACAGAATTTGTCCCCACGGGCTGATCCTGAAAGGCAATGAAGCGCCGGGTAAAATATCCGGGTACACATCTTTTGTTCTCATGCAGTGGTATCTGGAAAATTCAACCCTTCCGGTTTTTATCCACGGCGGAGTAGGCTGGCATACGGCGCCGGGCATGTTTGCCGCGGGTGTCAGCGGTGTGGTCCTTGATGATCAGCTTTATCTGTCTGAGGAGGCACCTTTATCCGATGGTTTCAAGGACGTCATCGCCCATATGGAGGAACAGGACTCGGTGGTCATCGGTCGGGCCCTGACCACCCGGTATCGGTTTTTTTCCAAACTGGGCACAAAGATTATCAAGACCCTCAAGGATAAGGAGCGAAAAAGTTTTCTGAAAAACGAAAAAAATCCGGATGCCCTGCTTTATGATGAAATTCGTGCCCATATCACGCCCCTTGATACGACGGATAAAACACCTGTGCAGCGTCTGTTCTATCTGGGACAGGACGCGGTGTTTGCCCGTTATTTCGTCCGCGAGTCACATGATTTGACAAATATTATTCACGCCTTTTTCAAAAATATTGATCATGCCCTGGGCCATATCGATGCGCATGATCCCATGGTTCCCGAATCGGCCCTGGCAAAAGAACACGGCACCTTGTATCCGATCATTCAGGGGCCCATGGCCAATGTCAGTGATACGCCGGCATTTTCGCAGAAAATACTGGAAAACGGAGGACTTCCCTTTCTGGCGCTGGCCAGTCTGCCTGTTGATCTGGCCGAAAAAATTCTTGCCGGGGGCAAGGAGAAACTGTCCTGTTTCGGGGCCGGACTGATCGGTATTGAAACTTTTAATCAAACCATTGGTCAGCACCTTGACCTGGTTAAAAAATATAAAGTGCCTTTTGCCCTGTTTGCCGGTGGTATTCCGTCCCAGATCAAAGAACTGGAAGCGGCCGGCACCAAAGCCTATCTGCATACGCCGTCGGTCATGATGCTAGAAAATGCCATTTCCAACGAATGCCGCCGTTTCATCTTTGAGGGCGGGGAAGCCGGCGGCCATGTGGGCGATCTGACCAGCCTGGTGCTCTGGGAAGCGGCCCTTGAAAAAGTGATGCACCTGCCTGAATCCGAACTGGCACAAATGAGTTTCGTGTTTGCCGGAGGCATCGGAACCCGATATGCGTCCTGTTTCATATCCGGCATCGCATCCACACTGGTCAGCATGGGATCTAAAATCGGTATACAGGTGGGCAGCTCCTATCTGTTTACCCGGGAGATAGTGGATACCGGCGCCATCAGGAAGGTTTACCAGGAGGTGATCTGCAAGGCCAGTGATACGATTTTAATGGGCAGTACGGTGGGACTGGTTTCCAGAACCGTGGCCACCCCTTTTTCGAAAAAAATGAGTGCCAATGAATATCAACGGCTGCTGGAAAAGATGCCCCTGGCCGAGCGCAAAAAAGCGTTTGAAAAGGAAAATATCGGCTCGCTTCTCATCGGCGCCAAGGCATTTTGTCCGGATTTTGAAAAAATGAGCCAAGGCAGTGATGTCTGTTTTGCCTATTTTGATGAAAAGGATCAGTATGCCCGGGGTAATTTCATGGTGGGGGACAGCCTGGCCTTTGATACGGCACCGGTGACCATTGCCGATATCCATCACCGCTATTTTAACGAAAAACAGGTTCTGGTCCGGAATCTGAACGCCATTGAAATCTTTTCAGGCCGGGAAAACCGTATCCATGATGAGATTGCGGTTGTCGGAATGGGCTGTATCTACCCGGATGCCGGCAATACAGAAGCATTCTGGAAAAACATTGTTTCCAAAAAATACTCCATCGGTCCCATGCCGGCCGATCGGCTGGATTCGGATCTTTATTTTGATACGGATAAAAATGCGGAAGACAAGACCTATACCCACCTGGCCGGGTTTGTCGCCGATTTTGATTTTAATTATCAGCGGTTTGGCTACACCCGGGAAAAAGCGGATAAAATTTCCAGAAGTCAGCAGATGGTGCTCGATGCCGCTTTTCAGGCAGTGGCAGATGCCGGCTACCTGGACGAAAATTCAAACCTTTCCCCGGATTTTCAATCATCTACAGGCGTTATCGTGGCCACCTGCCTGGGAAATGAGCTAAGCAATGACCTACATTTGAAATATTATTATCCTGAAATCAGGTCTTACCTAGACCAGATCGAGGATTTTCAATCCCTTGGACCAGCCGATCAGAAACGACTGCTTGAGGAACTTAAGGCGGGCCTGGCCAACGGACATGGGTATCAGCCGGTGCATGGCGCAGTTTTGAATATCGAGGCGTCCCGGATTGCCCATCACCTGGGTATTACCGGGATCAATTATGTTGTCGATGCCGCCTGTGCCACCTCTTTTGCCGCCATTGACTGTGCGGTCGGGGAACTGCTTTCCGGCACCCATGATATGATGATCGTGGGCGGCGTCAATACCAATCTAACGCCTGAATCCTTTGTCGGGTTTTCCAAGATGGGCACCCTTTCCGCCAATGGTTCTTTCCCCTTTGATGAGCGGGCCGACGGGTTTATCCTGGGTGAGGGGGCCGGTGTGATCGTGTTAAAGCGCATGAAAGATGCCCTGCGCGATAACGATCACATAAACGGTGTACTCAAGGGCATGGGATCCAGTTCGGACGGCAAGGGCAAGGCCATTGCGGCGCCCAGTGAAAAAGGACAGGCCGTGGCTTTCCAGCGTTGTTTTGAAAATATCAGGACCGATCTAAAGGCCGAGGACATTGATTATGTTGAAGCCCATGGCACAGCTACCATGATCGGTGACAAGGTGGAGCTCAAAACACTGAAAAATATCTATGGCAACCACACGCCTGTCGGCGTCAGTTCCGTAAAATCCCAGATCGGCCATCTGCTGGGCGGCGCCGGTATGGCCGGCGTTATCAAGGTCCTGCTGGCGCTTAATCACAAGACCCTGCCCCCCAATGGGGCCTATAAAACCCCGGCCGATCGGCTCAACATTGAGAACAGCGGCCTATACATTATCAAAAATCCGGCCGACTGGAACAAATCAAACGATAAGCCCCGACGGGCCGGGGTCAGTTCTTACGGATTCGGTGGCATTAATTATCACTGCATTCTGGAGGAATATACCCCTTTCTACCAGCCCTTGCACAGGGAAATTTTCAAGGACCCGGACTATGATTTTAACGATGACAGGATCGTGATTGCCGGTCTTGGGGTCGTGCTGCCCGGGGCAAAAAATATCAAGGAATTCTGGGGCCGGCTCATGGATGGCAAATCCGTGGTTTCACAAATTCCCGAATCCCGTTTTCATAACCGGTACTACGCCGAAGAGGATGATCCTGATTACACAATTCCCATGGTAAAGGCGGGAATGGTGACAGATTACCGGTTTAACCATGTTAAATACAAAATACCGCCCATGACCGCAAAGTCGGTTGACCGGGCCCAGTTGTTCGCACTGGATGCAGCCAACCAGGCCATTGAGCAGGCCAACCTGGGACCGCAACTCACCTTCGGCAATAAAACAGCGGTGATCCTGGGCACCATCAGCGGCGAAAGATATGTTGAAAACGTCATGCGCACCCGGATTCCCTTTGTGGAAAAAGTGCTGACGGCCATGGAGGGGATCGACGGTAAAACCCTGGCCGCTATCAGCGGGCAACTGGCACGCCGGTTGAAACAACGGTATCTTAAAAATACCGAAGACACCATCCCCGGTCTTTTGTCCAATATCGTCAGTGCCCGGATCAGTAAACATTTTGGATGTAACGGGGCCAATTTTGTGGTGGATGCCTCCTGTGCATCTTCCAGTATTGCCATTGATCTGGCTGTAAAAGGGTTGAAATCAAAGAATTATGAATATGTTATTACCGGCGG
>CAZFXX010000103.1:0-9703 GCA_964522985.1 uncultured Desulfobacteraceae bacterium | reverse complement strand
AAGCGGCCAAAGCCAGGGCTCGTGGCTACCGAACAAAACGGAATTTAATTACTATAATTTATCTCATCGCTGGTAAGTTAAACTTTGACTTACCCACATGAAACAGCGAGGAGCCATATATATACAGGTCCTGGTACGGGTTGTCCGCACGGTTACTGGATTTACTCATTTCCCGGCAGTTGATCAATATACCATTGCATGGGATCCAGCAGCACATAACCCATATCTTTAAGCCTGCGTTTGACTCGGCTTACATTATTGGTCAGCAGGTACGGAAAAACCGCTCGTTTGCCCTCTTCCCAGTAACGGGCCACCAGCACCGAACCAAAGCCGATTTTTTCCTCTGTAATGATGTCTACTATTTTTTTAAGCTGCCCGATTTTCTCATCAATAATAATACAGATCAATGTTCCCGGCTCACCCAGTCCAAGGACATTGGAAAAGGCGCGCAGCAAGTCCCGTACGGAAATAATCCCCACAAGTTTGTCGTTTTCGTCAACTACGGGAAAAGCACCCACCCGTTTCTGCTCAATCAGCAGGATCGCATCCTGGATCGTGTCCATGGGGGAGAGATAAAAAGGTTTTTCGGTCATGATGTCGCCAACTGTAAGGGACGTAACCTTTTTTCTTGCTTTGCTGCAGTCGGATTTTTTAAAGATACTGTACGGCAGCGCACTTCTGATGTCCCGGTCCGTGACAACACCGATCAAGTGGTTTTCCCCCTCCACAACGGGCAGGTGGCGTATCTGATTCTCAGCCATTTTTTCCTGTGCGTCAAGAATATCGATATTTTTGTCGATGGTGATAACTTTTCGAATCATTGATCTGGAGACAAACATAATAACCTCCACAAATTGTTAGTAATCATTCGGCATGGCGGCTCAGCCGTTCATTAAAACATTCATATGGTCCTTTGCCAGTTCAGGCAGGCGCTTGATTGAATACCCTCCCTCAAGAAGGGAAATCAGCCGTCCGTCCGAATACTTGTCCGCCATTTCAACGATTCTTTTCATTATCCAGGAAAATGCCTGTGTGGTAAGGCGTATATCCGACATGTTATCATCCTCATGGGCATCAAAACCGGCCGATACCAGGATAATTTGAGGCTTAAACGTGTCAAAGGCTGGGAAAAGGTCTCTTTCCAGCAGGCGTTTGTATTCCGTATCACCCCCTCCTGGCAGCACAGGAGAATTTTTTGTAAATCCCATACCGGCCAGGGTCCCTTCTTCAAATTCACGGCCTGTGCCAGGATAGGCAAAAGACGGGTGCTGGTGTATTGAATAGTAAAATACAGTGGGATCTTGCTCAAATATATGCTGGGTGCCATTGCCGTGGTGAACGTCGAAATCAACGATTCCCACCCGCGCTATGCCCCATTTTATCTGAAGATAGCGGGCAACAATGGCGATGTTGTTAAAATAACAAAACCCCATGGCCTTATTTTTTTCAGCATGGTGGCCGGGCGGCCGCACCGCACAAAAAGCGTTATCGATTTCACCTTTCATGATCCTCGCGGCAATATCGATGATGCCACCTGTCGCCAGCATGGCCACTTCATATGTCTCCGGCCCCATGATGTTGTCCGGGCAGTCGAAATCCGTCATTCCCGACAGGCAGGCTTCTTCAAACCGCAGGATATAATTCAAATCATGAACTGTTTTGATCCAGCTCTGATCGGCATGGACGGCAGGAATCAGGCTGACGATATTTAAGATACCGGCATCTTTTATACCTTTGTAAATCGCCTTCAGCCGCTGGGGCATTTCCGGGTGAAAGTTGCCCGTATTATGAAGTTGATATCTTTCGTCATATAAAAAACCCGTCTTTTTCATCGCTTTCTCCGGTGTCAAGAGGATGGGTTGCCTATGCAAAAATTGTCACTGCCGCCCGGATTCATTTATTCAATAATTTTATCGAATATTTCAAAGGCCGCCTGTACTGCAGCATTTTCATCGGGTATTACCACCGTGGGTTTCCCATCCAGATCGTATTCATAGACAGTATCGTCTGCGGGCACAGTTCCCGCAAGTTCCAGTCCGCTCTCTTTAAGCATTTCCATGACCTTGTCACTTGGCGTATCACGTGTCTGGTTGATAATCAGGTAGCTTTTTCCCACACCGATATTCAGTTTTTGAGCCAACTGGTTGATCCTTATAGCCGCCTGCAGCCCGCGCCGCGAGGTGTCGGAAACGATCAGCAGGATGTCAACCGCGCTGGTGGTCAGCCGGCTGATATGTTCCATACCGGCCTCATTATCCGTCACCATATAGGGGTAGTTGCCGGTCAACCTTTCCAGGAAACCGGTTAACAGGCTATTGGCGGCACAGTAACAGCCCTGTCCTTCGGGTTGTCCCATCACCAACAGATCAAATCCTTTGGCATCCACAATCGCCTCTTCAAGTTTCATTTCCATAAAAATATCTTTGGTCATGCCCCCGGGTACAACGCCTTTTTTCATTTCTTCCCTAGCATTTCCAAGGGTCTCTGATACTTCCAGGCCCAGGACTTCGTTCAGGTTTGCGTTGGCATCAGCATCCACCGCCAGAACCGGTGCTTTATTTTTTTTGACAAGATAGTCGATGAGCATACCGGCCAGAGTGGTTTTTCCTGTTCCGCCTTTTCCGGCCAGCGCTATAGAATATGGCATTTTAAATATGTTTCCTTTCGTTTCATAAATGGGCCCAGTATCCATCTGCCGTGCCCTTTGTAATATTTTTTAAGCTCAATTCAATTATGCAATCATTATATATAACCATAATCAGCAAAAAATACCAGTTAAAAAAATACCATTGCATCAAGTCAAAAACGGAAGCTAAGCCAGGTGTCTGGAGACAGAGACTGTGCTTTTGCCGCTTACCGGTAAAAATGCGTTTCGCCGACAGAGTGCATGTAAACAGCTTCTTAAGAAAGCTTAGTACCGCCTACAGAAGCGGGCAAACTCATTGCAATACATTTTTTTCTGTGGTATTATTTATTTAAGTTGATTTTCATCTCCACATTAACATCGCAATCGACACAAGGGGGATCCACTGTGATGGAATTTGAACTCACAAAGGAACAGCAGGATATTCAAAAGGCAGTTCGAGACTTTGCCAAAGGCGAATTTGACAAGGACCTGGCGATAGAACTGGAACAAAAGCATGAATTCCCCAGGAAAATATGGAAAAAAGCCGGGAAGCTGGGTCTGATCGGTATTCATTTCCCTGAGGAATACTCGGGCCAGGGACTTGGCAGTCTGGAGGATATCCTGGTAATTGAGGAACTGTGCCGCGCAGATTCCTCCATGGGCAGTGCGGTGGCCCTTTCCAGCTTTGCCTCCGAGCTGATTTTGCATTACGGCAATAATGAGATGAAGGCCAAATACCTGCCCAAGGTGGCCGAGGCTAAAATGCTCTCTTCCGGCGCATTCACGGAACCGGACCATGGTTCGGACATTACCTTCATGAATACCACAGCCGTCAAAGAGGGAGATGAGTGGGTGATCAACGGCGGAAAAACCTTTATTACCAACGGCGGCCTATCCGGGTTCTACTCTGTGCTCTGCCAGACAGACACTGAAGCAACACCCGGTTACCGCGGCATGAGTGTGATTCTGGTGGAAGCTGACAGGCAGGGTGTTTCCACGGCCGATGTGGGCAACAAGATGGGCATCCGGATGTTGCCCACCGCCGAGGTCACGTTCAAAGACGTGCGTGTCCCGCTGGCCAACCTGATCGGTGAGGAAGGCAAGGGCTTTTATCACGTACTCCATTTTTTCGACGAAAGCCGGATACAGATCGCGGCCCAGGCCCTTGGCATCGGCCAGGGCGCCTATGACCGGGCACTGACTTATGTAAAACAGCGCGAACAGTTCGGCCAAAAAATTGCCAAGTTTCAGGTCACGCAGCACAAGCTGGCCGATATGGCCACCAAACTGGAACTATCCCGCCTGATCACCTACAAGGCGGCATGGAATTTTGATCAGGGCCGCATCGATCCGAAGCTTACCTCCATGGCCAAGATGTATGCGGCCCGCACGGCCGTTGAAGTGGCGGATGAAGCCATTCAACTGCTCGGTGGTTACGGCTATATGACTGAGTATGAAGTTGAACGCTTTTACCGCGATGCCAAAATTACCGAAATCTGGGAAGGGACCAAGGAAATTCAAAAAAATACAATTGCCAGTGCGGTGATCGGCCGTCTGAAATAGTCTGCCAGCCACAAATGAATGACACGTTTATCTATTTTTCGGGGCCCGGTCCTTTTCCGTGCACCGACGATTCTCTTTGATAAGGAGGTTAATATGTCTGATGTAATCGAAATTGCAAAAAAAACCCTGCTCACCGGTATCGGCCTGGCACTGGTGGCCAAGGATGAGCTGGAAGATATTGTTGGTGATTTGGAAAAAAAGTTGAACCTGACGGAAAAGGAAGGTAAAAAATTTTTAGATGAACTTCAGGAAAAATATGACAAGACCCAGAAAAAACTCGAGGATCGGGTGGAAAAATCGGTCAATGACTTTCTGCAGAAAGCAAACGTGGCCAGCTTAAATGATTTAAAAGCGCTAAAAAAAGAGATCCGGGATTTGAAAAAGGCCATCGGTAACCAGGGAGCGCAATAATTGAATACTAAAAGCAGATCGGAGCGATACCTCAAGTTTTCACTATTCATTCTTTAATTTTATATCAGTGTCCATCCAGAAATAGGGATTGTTGTTCAAGATCAAGGCATGCGGAAAAAATAACCGGAGGCATATACTTGATATTCCGAGAATTATTTTTGTGCATAAGGATGAGATTGGGCAAAAAGATCATTTCTGGATGGGCACTATCTATTGCATCCCCTGAAAATATACTCAGGAGGCTGAAATACCTTCACCCTGAATCAATCGATCTGGATTTAACAATCTATGCTCAGCAGTATTCGAAAAATAGGCGTTATCGGTCGGACCTATCGTCATCTCACCCGTTATCGGCAGATTTTGACCGTACTCTTTAAATACGGCTTTGAAAATCTGGTGGAACATATCAAAATCGAGCAGTACATTGAAATCGGGCTGCAGATGATATCCAGAAAGCCGCGGGCCCGGGTTGAAAAACTGTCGCGGCCCGAACGAATCAGAATGATGTTTGAAGAACTGGGCCCCACCTATATCAAGTTGGCCCAGATACTTTCCACCCGCCCCGACCTCATTCCGGTGGACCTGCTCAATGAACTGGCTAAACTTCAGGATAAAGTGCCTTCCTTTTCTTTCAGTGCCGCGCAAGAAATTATTGTTAAAGAACTCGGCCAAACCTGCGCCGACGTTTTTGAGACAATTGATGAAACACCCATTGCATCGGCTTCCATTGGTCAAGTTCACCGGGCACGTCTAAAAAACGGCGAAGAAGTCGCCATAAAAATTCAGCGTCCGGGTATACGTAAAATTGTAGAGGTGGATCTCGAAATCATGCTTCACCTGGCCACCCTGGCCGAACGAAACATCGCGGAACTGAAACCCCAGCGACCCGTTAAAATCGTCGAAGAATTTGCACGGACCCTTGAAAAAGAGCTTGATTATAACATCGAAGCCACCAATATGGAACGAATGACTGCTCAGTTCCTGGACGATCAGACCCTTTATATTCCAAAAGTGTTTCGGGACTTTTCCACAAGCCGTATACTCACCATGGAGTTTATGGAAGGAATCAAAGTATCCGATATCCATAACCTGAATGAAAGCGGTCTTGACTGCAAAAAAATAATCACCCGGGGATCGGATATTCTGTTGAAACAGATTTTCGACCATGGTTTTTTTCATGCCGACCCTCACCCCGGCAATATCTTTGTACTGCCGAACAATGTCATCTGCCTGCTTGACTTTGGTATGACCGGTTCGGTAGGTCGGCATATACGCGAAAATTTTGTAGATATCATCGACGGGGTCGTACACCAGGATGAAACCAATACAACTCAGGCCCTGCTCAGGATGACCACATACGAGGAGGAGCCTGACCGACGTCTGCTGGAAAAAGATGTGGCGGATTTCATGGGCCAGCACCTGTACAAGGCCTTGAAGGATATTGAAATCGGCAAACTGCTCCAGCATCTTCTGAAACTGGCGGCTCACCACGGCCTGAGTATGCCGCCGGATATCTTTCTGATGATGAAGGCGTTGAGCAGCATCGAAGGCGTCGGGCTGATGCTGGATCCGGAGTTTGACATGATTACCCAGGCAGAGCCCTTTATCAGGCACATCAAAATGACCCGTTTTAAGCCGCATCGAATTGCCGGCGATATCATGCGGCTCACCGCTGAAACGTTTGAATTTTTTCAGCAGTTTCCCAAGGACATGCTAGAGATCACACGTCTTATTCGCCAGCGCAAACTCTATTTCAAACATGAAATCCAGAACCTGGACACCATACTGGCCACCCACGACCAGATCAGCAACCGTATCTCCTTTTCCATCATTATCGCGGCACTGCTTATCGGTTCGGCGCTTATCGTCATCTCCAAAACACCGCCCCTGTTTTACGGTATATCCCTGATCGGCATTATCGGTTTTTTAGCCGCCGCAGTCATGGGTATCTGGCTTCTTATCGCAATTTTGAAAAAAGGCCGTCTGTAGCCTTGCCGAGTTTGAAACGCCTCCCGCCCAAGATTGGTGCGGGATATCAAACAGCCGATAGCCTGGAATTCATGTTTTTAAAAAAACCTACCGGAAAATACCGCACCAGCGTCTATCGTTTAAAAAATATGCGCCGGAAAACCTGCTGGCAGGCTTATCAGATGCTTTAGGATGCGGCCTTGAATCATTCAGAGAATCTTTCAGATTACCGGATAAAGATATTTAGCCACAAATACTGATAATGGATCATTTCACGACAGGATAGAAGTTCATTGCAGATTTGTAGCTTTCTAACATGGTAAGATATAACGCTTCTCTGTGCTGTTTCTGAACAATAAAGCTATTATGTACAGGAAGCGCCAGTATATTTTTTTCTAAAAGCCTTTTCATTATCAACGCCGTTATATCAGCTCCTAAATTCTGCAGACCAGGCCCAACGCCACTATAGAAGTATTTAGAAATACCGGGATGTATTTTCTTAAAGCACTGAATTATTCCATCTATATCTAAATTTCTATTTTTTAATTCATTTTTTAATGCCTGTTTTGCCTCTTTTTCACTTTCAGCTTGCAACATTATAAGTGATGCTTTCTTAAATATATCTCTGTCCAGCGGGCCTATATCATATGGGTCATGTTGAAAATTTACACCTTCCATATGGTAGCACATGTTAATTTGCATGTTCTGGAAGTCAAGTTCGCAAACTTCTTCTCCATTAATTAAAAGGCAGGATCTAATATTTGCCGGTAACAAAGGTATTGTACCGTAGAATCTGTCCCCTTGTTTCCATGAATTTTTAGAATGCGATCTGTAAATACGTTTATCATCAATCTGAAGCGTGACGGAATATAAATTCAGATCTGAGATTGGAAACGTATATTTTTTTAATTTTTGTATTACAGCTTTATTATGTTTCTGTCGGATAAGATGTTCACAACTTTTTCTAATTTGTAACAGTACAATTTCAAAAACAGTTATCTCCTCCAAATTTATTTTTATATCATGAAAATGGCGTTCGCCCATGGTATTGGCAAGCTTAGAGAAAAATGGCAAACAAGTTATAGACGGAACAATGACACTGGAATCAGAACCATTAATCATTGATTCACTGATCACTGAAATTTTATCATTATTTATAGAATCAAAGAGAGAGAACAGGGACGACACATTAAGATCAGTATTAGAGTCAATAGTGATTGTCAGATTTGAGTCATTAATAAATGAATTATAAGTTTCTATTAATTTTTCTGATATATCAATTTTTATTGATTGTTTTTTATGCATTACTTTTTTGTTCAAGTCTCCGGTTCGAAAATATTGATCAATTGATTGGGCCGGGATGTTAATATCCACTTGAAATTTTTATATAAATATCAATTTACCAGTCCTGCAATCCTAAGGCAAGCGTATATTTTAAATGTGTTGAAAGGTATTTTGGCGAATTGGTGTCAGATGCGGGCAGGAATGAATGCTTACCGCTATGGTTTCGGCGTCAAGGCCTTATGGCGGCGGTCCCTTAAAATATTCGATATAATTATAACCAATTAAAATAGACAGTGCGCGTCCGAAAATGATTTTTTTGTCTTATCTCATCGTTGTGTACCGTGAAATAAATGCCCCCGGCAATTTTTTTCAGTATTCTCAAGGCCGGTGGAATTTATGTGACCTGTAATCCGCTCTATACAGCCCCTGAATTGAACTATCAATTAAAGGATGCCGGTGCAAAGGCGCTTTTCTGCATGGATCATCCGAATTTTTATACCACCACGGTTGAGGCCATCAGAAAAACAGATGTTGAAACGGTGGTTATCTTCAACATCAAGTCCTATCTACCCAAACTCGAGGGATTTATCGACGGGCTGCTGGGGAAAATCCCCAGGGCTGAAAAACATGAACCCGGTCATTTTTTCTTTGACGATGTCGTATCTGCCGCACGACCCGAACCCCCGGAAATTAAAATTAATCCGGGGGAGGATCCTGCCCTGATTATCTATACCGGAGGAACCACCGGTGTCCCAAAGGCGCGGTTTTGACACATGCTAATTTTGTCTATGATTTCATGGCAATCGATGAGTGGGGCCGGCTGGTTCATGAAAAAGACGGGACCCCGAAAAAAATGCGACAAGGCGGCTTCCATACCTATCTCGGGGTTCTGCCCTGGTATCAGCAGTTTTGGTTTGACCGTGGCCATGCTGTCGGCTTGTTCCAACGGCAGCAGATTGATCTACATTCCCGACCCAAGGGCCGGTGATCCGCCCTTAACCGAAGTCCTCAAGACAGTGCAGAAATACAAACCTACGATCATACCAGCCGTTCCCACTATCTTTGTAGCCTTTACCAATCATCCTCACATCGACCAGTATGATCTAACCTCCCTGATGGGGTGTTTCTCCGGCGGGGCGCCTTTACCTCCCGAGGTGTGCAAATAGTTCGAGGAGAAGACCGGTGCTGTTATTTTCGAGGGTTACGGTCTCAGTGAGACAGCGCCTGTGGCGAGTTCAAATCCCACTAATAAGGCACAGCGCAAAATCGGCACAATTGGGTTCCCCATACCGGGTACGGACATCAAGGCCGTCGACCTGGATACCGATCTGATACCTCTGGCCCAGGGTGAGGATGGTGAGCTCGCCATCAGCGGTCCCCAGGTCATGCAGGGATATTGGCACCGTCCCGAGGATAACAAGGAAGTTTTTCGTGAAATCGAAGGCCGTTGCTATTTCATGACCGGTGATATCGGCCATGTCGACAAAGACGGCTATATTTTGATCACGGACCGCAAAAAAGATATGTTGCATGATATTTTATAATTCTAAAACTATGACCCCCAAGGTACAGAATGTGCGATTAAAGTCGCTGGATCCTGTATACATCATTCCGACCCACTGCAAAGGGGGGGGGGGTGCTGCAATGCATATTGAAAAAGAAATGCCGGATAAATTTTTGCTGAATATGTCCGGAACTAAGATGACGTTTGCCGAATGATTACGCTGCAATGGCTGTTAGCCCTGTAAATCCGTGCAATCTGCAGATTAAAAAAGGGCTCACAAGCCTTGATGCTTGTAAACCCTTGATATTCATGGTGGGCGGTACTGGGTTTGAACCAGTGACTTCTAC
>CAZFXX010000102.1:0-9748 GCA_964522985.1 uncultured Desulfobacteraceae bacterium | reverse complement strand
AAAGGCGACGGACATGCGAAGACCAAAGGCATATTGATTTAAAGAATCCTTGCTCGGGTCAATAAGGCCCTCCTGTCCGGCAATTTCTGCAGCTTCCGAAGCCACGGCTATGAGGGCGGGCTCTGCCACTGTGGTTGAGAAACCCAGGGCAAAGGCAAAGCTAAGGAGCCAGAAGAGACTGCCCTTTCTGGCTAAGGCATGGGCCATTGTCTCACCGATGGGAAACAGGCCCATTTCCAGCCCTTGAACAAACAGGCTGAGACCGGCCACCACAAGAAGAGCCCCAAAAAGGACTTCTCCCATTTGCGGTAAAGGCTGCTTCAGGACAACAATTTGAAAAAAAGCGATAACAAGAATAATGGGTAGCAGATCCGTAAAAGAATTTTTGAGCTTTTTCAGGATTATGGAGGTGATCATTACTTTCCCCGGCTATTGTGAAATATATACATAAAATAGGGAATATTTTTTGTCAAGAAGTACGAAAGCGCCATGAAACAGGATCAAATTCCGGAATTTGCATAAAACCAAAGTTTCCGGCTGACACGGCCGATTGTCCAACCTTTAAGTATATACAATGGATGATGTGAGGGCCTGTTCTGAAAATTTCGGGTTATCTGACGCCCCAGACCCGTCAGTTTGATATCACCATGCTCAATGCGGATGCCGCAGACTATCATCGCAACAAGATATGAAAATATATTCAAATGATGATTTTGCCCCTGGATGAAGCCCTGTAAAAGCGGGGCGGACAAATAATTTTACCGGTTGCGGATGAGGCCGCTCTTTCAGTCGGGCACCGCTTTACACCTTGTAAAAAATATCGACAAGCCCGGCTGTAAAATTTATCTGTTAAATTTCGTAAAATAATATATAATTACTTAATATATCAGGTTTAACCAATGATCAAAAGGTTGTCTTGCTATTGGCATAGAGCTTGCTCTAAAATACATTAATCAATGGTTTATGCTGTGATTCATTATACTTCTTACCGGGGATGCCGGGGGAGCAGGCGGAAAAGCGACCCTGATATCCGGTTACAATAAAAAGATAAGAAGGAGAAAAAATGGAAGCAATGAAAATGATGCTGGTTGATGATGAGGAAAGATTTCTCAAGACCACCCAGAAGATTCTGGCCCGGAAAGGATATGATGTCCTGACGGCATCCGGCGGGGCCGAGGCTCTGGGGCGGTTAAGGGTCGAGAAGGTTCATGTGGTGATACTGGATGTGAAAATGCCGGGTATGGACGGTATTGCTACATTAAAAGAGATCAAACGGCAATTTCCAATGATCGAGGTTATCATGCTGACGGGGCATGCCACCGTTGAATCTGCAATAGACGGTCTGAAATCAGGCGCCACTGATTATTTGATGAAACCTGCTGATATTGAGGAAATCATCAGCAAAGCGGAAAAGGCTTATGCAAAAAGAGAGCACATGGAAGAGAAAATTCGGGTTGCCCGTATGCGCCATCTGATGAAATCCCCGCGTCAAATTATCAGGGATTCCGAAAAATAAAGCCTGTAATCAATGGCTGAAAGATTCAACCGAGGATTTTACCAAAAAATTCGCACTAAACTAACGTAAGCCGAAATTTTTTGCATGCAGATGACAGGCGGTTATTTTGGTGTTCCTGATATTGGCAATACGATTTCCAGGCCGGTTGAAAATCGGTTTACCATGATTTTATACCTGATTCTGGAATTATGCTGCAAGGCTGTAATTTGCGGAATTTTGGATGAGTATTTAGTGTCGGGCGCAAGTGAAGGGAGTTAAGCAAGTGGGAAATAATAGGTTTTATCATACCTCAGGCAAGTAGAAACCGGCGCAAGAATCTTATACAAAACCGCAAATTACAGCCTTTAAATGACGGAAGTCATACTTTACAAGTGGATATTGAAAAAAAGTACGTAAGGAGGGTAGATGCCAGATCATACAGCAGTTGCCGTGAGACAGGACCGGGCCTGGATATTAAGGAGCCGACCGGGCTATAAGCCTGTTTTGTTCATTAGCGCCGTTTTGGTGTTTATTGTCATCGTGCTTGCACCCACACCAAAAAGCATGCTTGACATGGTCGGTATGGTCAATCCACCGGGATATCAGTTGGGCCGGGACTGCAAGACCATTGCAGATACGGTGAACCAGAAATTACGGCCGGAAACTTTTAATGTGGAAAGGCAACAGCAGCCGGCTGTACCGGGCCGGGCCACAAAGCCGTTAATGAGTCGCGAAGAAGTGGCCCATCTGGCCAAGATCATGGTGGCCATTCTTTTTCTGGCTGCCTTTCTATGGGGCACCGAGGCCCTGCCCCTGGGGGCCACGGATATCATGGTAGGGGTTATGTTGTATCTTTTCTGTATTTTGCCTGTAAATGAAATTTCCAAGGCATATATGAAGGATGCCGTGTTTTTTATTTTTGGTATTCTGGCGGTGGCCGTAGGGGTGGCCAAGACCGGGCTGGACAAGCGGATCGGATTGATCCTTTTGAGCAGGATTAAGAGCGCCAAGGCATTTGCCTTTGTTTTTTTGCCGATGCTTTCCATATCAGCTGGGTTTTTATCTGAACATGCCCTGGTGGCCCTTCTGATTCCTGTTTTGATGGGTATTTACAAGGTGACCTGCAGAATGTATGGTGTCAAAAAAGACAGGGCTCTGGCAATTTTTCTTTTGCTGGGCGTCTGTTTTGCAGCCAATCATGGCGGTCCCGGATCACCGGCTGCCGGGGGCCGGAATGCCATCATGATGGGATACCTGATGGAATACGGTGCCCCCATCAGTTTTCTGGAATGGATGAAAATTGGTATGCCGTTTGTGCCGCTGATGTCGGTGGTCATTGGCGCCTACATGTATATCCGCTGTAAACCCAAATTTCAGGTCAAAGGCATGAACCCGAGTGAAATCGTTCGGGCTGAAGTGGAAAATATGCCGAAATTCGGGGGCCGGGAAGCCATGATGGCTGTTATTCTGGTTTTCCTGATTATCGGCTGGATTGTGCTGGGTGAAACGGCCGGGCTGGGTGGACCCACCCTTTATGCGGTGATGGCCATGTTTTTATGCGGTATTATCCGGTGGGAAGATATTCAGGATGGTGTGGCTTTTGATGTTGTGGGGCTGTATGCCGCGGCCTGTGCCATGGGTGTCGGCCTTAAATTTACTGGCGGGGCACTTTGGCTTGCCAATACCTTTGTGGGGCTTTTGCCTGATTTTCTGACCCAGGGAGACGGTCTGGTGGTAGGCGTCAGCCTGCTCACCGGTGTTATGACCAATTTTATGAGCGACGGCGCCACCGTGGCGGCCCTTGGTCCTATTGTCCTTCCCATGGCTACCCTGGCTCATGTCAGTGTCTGGAAAGTCGGGCTGATTACCTCTTTTTCTGCATCATTTGCAAATTTTCTGGTGGTGGGTACGCCTAACAATGCCATCTGTTTCGGCATGGGCCGGGACCCGGAAACCGGGGAACGGTTGCTGGAGGTTATGGATTTTGTTAAATTTGGTCTGCCGGTTACCATACTGGCCTGGCTCGTGCTCTGGGCCTGGGCGGTTTTCGGGTATTGGCGTTTTCTGACATTCTGATAAAATTTCAAACAGTGGCGGGTAGTTATATGAAAAAACCGGTCTATAAAAAACTAAGACGAAAGATTGTTGCCATTACACTGATTGTTGCAATTGCGCCGCTGGTGATTCTGGGTGCCATGATTTATTATCAGTTTGCCAATGTCTGCGAGCAGCGTATCAAGTATCAGATCAGCCAGATGGCCCGGTCTCAGTCCAATGCCATTGATGTGTTTCTCAAGGAACGGGTCAATATTCTGTCGACCATGGTCAATACCCTGTCGTTCGAAGAACTGCGGCATCAGGTGAATTTTTCGCATCTGTTTGAAGTACTGAGTGACAAAACGGACAGCCTCGGGCTTGTGGATATGGGAATTATTGATGATACGGGTCAGCATCTGGCCTATGCCGGTCCGTTCAAACTTGAGGGCCTGAATTATTATAACGAGCCCTGGTTCAGAGAGGTGATGAGCAGGGGTAAGTTTATCAGCGATGTCTACCTGGGATTTCGCCAGATTCCCCATTTTATCATTGCGGTCAAAGGGCGTACCGGTAACAGGAGCTGGATTCTCAGGGCCACCATTGATTCCAACGTATTCAAATCTCTGGTGCGTATTGGCCAGGCCGGCCGGTACGGCGATGCATTTATTATCAACAAACAGGGGATTATTGAAACACAGCCGCGGTTTCATGGAATGATTTTGGAAAAAAGCGATCTTGACCCCCGGCAGTTCGGAGAAGAGACCACTGTTGTCAAACATGTCGATAGAGCCGGCAAAAAAAATTTTTATGCCGGGACCTGGTTGAAAAATAATAACTGGCTTCTGATTATCAGCGAAGAGACCTGCCGGGGTATGGGCAGCCTGCTGATGTCCAGGAACATGGAGATCTTGATTATTGCCCTGGGATGCTTCGGTATCATCCTGACGACACTGCTGACCACCCATATAATTGTCAGACGCCTGGAAGATTCCGACCGGGAGATGAGTGTGCTGAACGCCCAACTGGTACAGACCGATAAATTAGCGGCCCTGGGCAAGATGGCCACGGGTATCGCCCATGAGATCAACAACCCCCTGGCTGTCATCGGTGAAAAAGCCGGTTGGATGATGGACCTTTTGTCGGAAGAGGAATTCCGGCACAGCGAAAATATAAAGGAATATGTCGCGTCGGTGGGGAAAATCGAAGAGCATGTGGAGAGGGCACGCAAAATAACCCACAATATGCTCGGATTTGCCCGTCGGATGGAGCCGCACCTGGATGATGTCGATATCAATTTAGTGCTGGAACAGACCCTTTCCCTGCTGGAAAATCATGCACGGGATCATAATATCAGTATTCATAAAAATCTGATGCCGGATTTGCCGGTAATTGCCAGTGATCAGTCTCAGCTGCAGCAGGTATTTCTTAATTTGATCAACAATGCCGTCGACGCGATTGGAAAAGACGGCTTTGTTGAAATTACAACCCTTATGGAAGATCAGGATGCTATGATACAAATAAAAGATAATGGCCCTGGGATTCCCATGGAATATCAAAAAAAGATTTTTGATCCTTTTTTTACCACTAAAACAACGGGAAAGGGAACCGGGCTGGGGCTGTCCATCAGTTTTAATATCATTGAGAAATTGGGCGGCTCACTTGTATTTACCGAGGCAAAGCAGGGGGGAGCTGTTTTTACGATAAAACTGCCGATTGTTCTGCCGGAGCAGAAGTGATAATGATTGGGACATTTTCCATGACAGATCAAAGGTAGGTGGCACGGTGTCGTTTTTGTATCCCGGCAGTGAAATTTGAAACTCGAAATTTGAAAAAAAAAACGCATGAAAGTTAAAATAATTAAATGATAAAGTAGAGCAACGGGAGGTGAGGGATGGACAGGTTCAGGGTGTTGGTTGTTGATGATGAGGTCGATTTTTTGGAAACCATCGTCAAGCGGCTGCAAAAAAGACAAGTCGATGCAGAGGGCGTTGAAACAGGTGAGGCGGCTGTCGAAGTTTTGAGCAATAAACTGTTTGATGTGGTTTTGCTGGATGTTAAAATGCCCGGTAGGATGGACGGTATCCAGACGTTGAGAGAGATTAAAAGGATTCAGCCGTTGGCCGAAGTACTTTTATTGACCGGACATGCTTCGGTGGAAACCAGTATCGAAGGAATGAAACTGGGGGCCTTTGATTATTTGCTCAAGCCCATGAAATTTGAGGAATTGCTGATTAAAATGGCCTCTGCTTTTGAAAAGAAAGATACCCATGACAAGAAAATCAGGAGTGCCAAAATTCAGGAACTGATACGATATCCCAGCAAGGTCCTGGATGATGATTTTTGATGGGCGGCAATATATCAATAAAAAACTTATTGTCGTTATATCACTGGCAGCCTTTATACTGCTGGCCATATCCGTCCTCATGGGGCTCTGGTCTGAAAGGGCCATGCGGGAAACTGTTGCCAAACAGTTCAATGAAGAGCAACTGATCATTGCCGGTCATATCGCGCAATTGATTGAAAAAGAACTGCACCGGCTGGAAAAGGAGATGATTCTTGCCGGGGAAGATATCGCGGCACAAATACCCGAATCCGTTAAAATGGTTAAAATCGTCCGGCAAAGTTTTGGCCGGATTCTGGAAAGCGGCGTCCGAAAGATAGAAATCGTTGACCTTGAAAAAAAACGGAACCTTGTCTTCATACCCTATCGGCACTGGTGGGAAGAAGGCACGGATACCTGCATAAAAGACAAATTCCCCTTGCTTGACATGGGTGATCATCATTCGGTATGGATTTCATCACCGTTGATACAACCTTCCGGTTTACGTCTGTTTATGGCCCTGTCACTGGTTGGCGATACGCCCCGGCTGCTTGTTTTTCATATTAATCTATCCTGGTTTTTGAACCCTTTTATCAATAAAATCCGATCCGGAAAGACCGGCTACGCCTGGCTGATGGATCAAAAAGGGGTTTTTTTGTTTCATCCCAAATCCGGCTTTATTGGTGAGAATGCCTTTACCGTTAGAATAAAGGAAGATGCCCGGTTTTTGTATCAATCCATCAATCATATCCAGAAAGAGATGATGCTCAAGGGCGGGGAGGGCGCTGGGGTGTATACATCGGGCTGGCATCGCGGGATTACCGGAGAGATCAAAAAACTGATTGCGTATCACCCGGTTACCATTTCGGCAAATCCTCTGCAAAGATGGTCCGTGGCCGTAGTGGCCCCTGTTTCGGAGATTGAAGGGGCCGTCAGGGAGGGATACCGCCGGCAGATTTTGCTGCATGGGCTGGTCATCTTCATCATTATGCTGGCAGGCGGTGGTATTTTATTGCTTGAAATTCGGTGGTCGAATATTTTGGAACAAAAAATAGACCAGCGTACCGATGAACTGAAACGGTCCGAGGGGAAATACCGTTCTCTGGTGGAAAGTGCCGAGGATTTTATTTTTACGGTGGACCCCAAGGGGTGTTTTCTTTCTATGAACACATTTACAGCCAATTTTTTTGGGGGTCGGCCCGAAGAATTTATCGGCCGGAGTATTTCCGGTTTATTGCCTGGTAAGGCTTCGGAAAAACAGCTCAAACTGATAAATCTGGTGTATCGGTTCGGCAAGAGTGTCCGTGATGAGATAGAGATTCAAACCGGTGAAAACCAGGTATGGCTGAACTCGAATTTTATGCCCATCAAGGATAAAAGCGGCGAGATCAGTTCCATCCTGTGCATTGCCCGGGACATTACCGAAAATAAAAATCTGGAGCGGCAGTTGGTCAATACTGAAAAACTGGCATCTTTGGGCACCCTTGCCGCGGGTGTGGCCCATGAGATCAATAATCCGCTGGGGGTGATTCTCGGGTTCAGTGATTTGTTAATACGTAAAAAAGCAAAAAATACCCAGGAGTATGAAGATCTGAAAACCATTGAAAGGCAGGGGTTGCACTGCAAACAGGTGGTTGAAAATCTTTTGAGTTTTGCACGAATCGGAAAGGATATTACGGAATATTCAGATTTAAACCTGTGCCTTAGTGAAATTATCAAGGTGGTCAAGCACTCCCTGGATATGAAACAGGTCGAACTTAAAGTGGATCTGGCGGAAAAATTAACCATGGTCAGGGGAGATACACGGCAACTGCAACAGATTTTTTTGAATTTAATTAACAATGCCATGGGTGCCATGCCTCATGGCGGATGTTTGACGATTACAACAAGCCAGAGCCGGGAGCGGGTGATGGTGGCGTTCAAGGACAACGGACAGGGCATCAAGGGTAAAGACATGGATCATATCTATGAACCGTTTTTTACAACAAAACCCGAGGGTGAGGGTACCGGGTTGGGATTGTTTGTTAGCTACGGTATTGTTAATAAATTTGGCGGATCCATTCATTGCGTGAGCCAGGTGGCCCACACGGCTGGAGAACCCGGCGGTACAACTTTTACTGTTAAGCTGGTCAAGATGAAATAAACGGATCGTAAGCGTTCACAGGGCACCGCATCTGCTTTGTTGTCGGGCACTTGAAGTACAGGCAGTACGCCTGCGTACCCTCTGCCGCGCATCTGCAGCACCCTGTAAACGCTTACAGTTTGGCAGGTTGTAGTAAAACGGGTGTTATAACCCCGTGAACGGTTACAAAGGGTCAACGTAAAACAGGAGCTATTATGGGTGAAAAAATACTCATCGTGGATGATGAAAAAGATATGCTGGTTTTGCTCAAACGGATCATCACAGAAGATACCGATCATGAGGTGACCACTGAAACCAGCCCCGTCAAGGCGTTGGACCTTTTTAAAAATCAGGTGTTTGATATGGTGATAACCGATCTAAAGATGCCGAAAATGGACGGTATCCAGTTGCTTGAGCAGTTAAAAAAAAGAGAACCGGATGTGTCTGTGGTGGTCATGACGGCCTACGGTACCATTGAAACGGCTGTGGAAGCGACGCGAAAAGGGGCTTATGATTATATTACCAAGCCGTTTCGGCGGGAACGGATACTGCTGACCATCGAAAAGGTCATGCAATGGCAGACCCTGATCAGGGAAAATAGAGCCCTTAGGCAGGCGTTGATTCAAAAAGATGAATTTGAGACCATGATCGGCGGGACACCGGTGATGAAAGAAATTTTTGAGCGGGTGAAGCAGGTTGCACCGACCATGGCAACTGTTTTGATTACAGGTAGCAGCGGGACGGGCAAGGAACTGGTGGCCCGTGCCATCCATAATAGCAGCCGTCGTAAGGCCGGAAAACTCGTGACGGTGAACTGTACGGCAATTCCTGAAAATGTGATTGAAAGCGAGCTCTTCGGACATGTCCGGGGGGCCTTTACCGGGGCCTGGAAAGACAAGAAAGGGCTGGTCGAGGAAGCCCACGAAGGCACTTTGTTTCTAGATGAAATCGGTGACCTGAGTCCCCAGATGCAGACCAAGTTTCTTCGGCTTTTGCAGGAAGGGGAATACAAGCCGGTGGGCAGTGTCGTTACCAAAAAGGCCGATCTCAGGTTTATTGCCGCCACAAATCATGACCTGCGGGAGGCTATCCAAGCTAAAACTTTTCGTGAAGATCTCTATTACAGGTTGAATGTCATTCGTTTTAAATTGCCGGAGTTGAGGGAACGAAAGCGGGATATTCCACTCCTGGCCTATCACTTTTTGAGCAAGTATAGCAAAATTAACGGCAAAAAAATCAATGAATTTTCACCGGCGGCCATGCAGGCCCTGGTTTCTTATAAATATCCGGGAAATGTCAGGGAGTTGGAAAATTTGATTGAACGGGGTGTTATTTATTGCCGTAAAGATTTGCTGGGGTTGAGAGATTTGTCCCTGGATTCAGATTTGTCTGAGTTTTTGCCCTGTTTGGAACCGGAAATGCCGTGCCTCGATTTTAAAGAAGCCAAAGAAAAAATGCTGCAACGGTTTCATGTCTGGTTCATCCAGGGTCTTCTGGAAAGATCAGGCGGCAATATTAGCCGGGCTGCCGAAACAGCCGGTATTCAAAGACAGTACCTGCATCGCCTGATGAAGGAGACTGGAATCACTGCTGAAGACTATAAGTCGGACAGGTGACAGTAACCGTTTCCAATTTCACCACCAGGATGCAAAATAAACAAATTGTAAATTATTTTTGATTTGTCAAAGGCTGCCGTTAATTATTTTAAACGTCATCTGCCTTGGCTGATAGCAATCCAATTTTCCGGAAAGCATCGGCAAGTCGAACCATGCCG
>CAZFXX010000101.1:0-9748 GCA_964522985.1 uncultured Desulfobacteraceae bacterium | reverse complement strand
TTGAAACAGACTGAGTTGTGGATCTGGCCGCGGGATTACATGCTCACTGACGACCTTGCCGACTTTTTTGGCAGCCGCCGTTCCGGCCGCAACTGCCACCTTGACGGCTGCAACATCACCGATAAACTTCACTGTCACCAGTGCTGTTTTAGTGATTTCATAGCCAAGCAAAGTCACAGCAGCAGCCTTGGCCCCTGCATCCGCCGCCTCAATGGCTGGAACATATCCCCATGTTTCTATCAAACCCAGGCTCTTATTCTTCATTGATGTCACCTATTTTTTTTCTGGATTTCCATCATGATCCGTATGATGACTTCTTCTATCCATTCCTCCTGAAATTGTTCTGGATTTTCTGATTTCATTTGATCGGGAGATAATTTATTCATCCGTAGAGGATTTCCCTTAACCAGTCTGGCGGCATTAGCGCCCATACGGCGAAGAGCGTCGGCTTGCATGGCTTCACCCTGCAATGAGAATAGCGGTTTATCCTCCGGCAAATCACGATGATGCAAGACGATTTTTTTTTCCTTATCGTTTAAACCAATGCCGACATTGAGCGGCGAGTAATTTGCAGCCTGTTTGCCGAGCTTTATTGCGTTTTCATGGTTACTTATATGAATTTCGGCAGGAATGCCTTCTTCTTCCAGTCCCCATAAAACAGATTGAATGATATCGTCGGGGAATGGTTCCTGTACGAACATTTGAACAGCCGGTTTAGCGCTTCTGTCAAGAGATTTTTCATTGACCATGGATTTAAAATTCCCCCCTTTCCGCCTTGGCAAGCACCAGGCCGGTCGCTACCGCATTGCGTGGGCCCTCGCTTCCTCTGATGTTCCCCCGGCCTGTTACAACGCCATATTCAATCAGAGCGTCCGAAATCATCTGGGGTATCTCGAAGTCCAGGGCGGATCCACCCACAAGGACAACGAAACTGATAAGACGGATATTATGGGCAGGCGCCACTTTTTTTAGAGCGCGAAGGGCATTTTGTACAAAAACTTTTTTTTTGGCCTTTTTTCTAACAGCGGTTATTTTTTCCAGGGGTTCCCGTGTTTCAATCGGTATGGGACCATTTTCCGTAATGACAACGACCCGTCCAAACAACCGGGGATCAAGGTGTTCATGAAAAAACTGAACTGAACCATCTTCATGCCGCATGTGAAAAAGCGTCTCTGTCTTTGCCAGAGGATAAAATTTTATATGGTCGGCCAGTTCAAGGTCATTCAGCCTTAATTCTTTATCGATGAGCAGGGTGACCATATCACCGGCCCCGGCCAGATGGACGCTTTTGATTTTCCCTGATTCATCAATAACGGATGCATCAGTGGAGCCCCCGCCCAGATCCAATATGGCCAATGGTGCCCTTGTGCCAGGGGTCGTCAAGGCGCCCAGGATCGCCATTTCGGCTTCCACACCCCCAATAAAAACCGGCACGAGAATCTCCTCTTTCAGTTTTCGGGCCAGTCGCTGCATGGGGAGTTTTTGGGTTTCTACCATTGCCGCCAATCCGACAGCATTCCCCGTTGCGTATTCTCCGGCAAGACTTCCTATTACTTTCTGCGGAACAAGCGTGTCCACTGCAATAATATCCTGCACACGAATTGCGCTGATTGGCTGGTCCGTAAGATCAGCCATTACCTTACGAACCGTTTCAAACATTCCGCCCACGTTGGTTCCGGGTTCGGCCTGTATCTCTTTGAGTGGGGAGACCTCATAAAGTTTATCCATGATGGCCTCGGCGCCTTCTTCAACCTTCACTTCCGTTTTATTCTGTCTCCCGATTAGAAATATTTTTCCGGCCGGGATTCGCCGTTCCTGAATATCGCCCCGGGGGGTTTTGATGACCACCGCACTTCGCGTTCCGGTAAGCGCTCTGGCGATGGGAACCACATTCCGTGTCTCATCCGGTGTTAGGTTAAACAACGTTGCAATATCATAGGGGTTGGATAATTTTTCGATCGTTTTTCCAACAGCTGCGACTTCTACAGCAGCGGGCATCCCCATAGGAATGCGGTCAATATACAAAACTTCATCAACAATGGGTATCGACCTGTTCAGACGGTTTTGTATGAGGACCCCATCGTCTTTCTGGGCGATTGCGCCGGTGATGTTCATTCCTTTTGTAACGGCGGCGTTCAAAAGTGCCGCCGCCTCTTGAAAGTCTACAGCTCCGGGAACAACGACGATCCAGTCACTATCTGAAGACTCATTTGCGATGGATTTTAACGCAACCGTAGTTCCTAAAGCCAGCCCCAATCCGCCGGGTGTGGAGGGGTTATGGCCGATCATGGCCGATTCGGTAATGACCGTTTCGGTAATGGTCTCCATTGCTACATCGCCGATGACCGGTGTCGCCTCGTTAATCAGTACCTTACTAAGATCCTTACGCGGAATCCCTATCGGTATCAAAGCCCGGTCAAGCGCATCGATAATGCCTAACACATTCTGGAGCGTGCCCTTGATGCCGGTGGTTTTTACAAGGGAACTGGATAAAATGCGGACTTGTTGGCTGTCGCCGGCAGTTTCAGCAATGGCAACCTCAGTTGTATTATTTCCAATATCAACACCGGCTATAAATGCCATGGACGTTATGCTCCAATTATTGTTTTAAACGCCCCCGTTGTTCATAAACACCTGCCGCTTCACGGACAAAGTCGGCACAAATTTTTGCCTGATAGGTTGTTTCCAAGTCATCCGCCATGTCCATCAGTTCCTGCTTTGTACACCGGTAAGGTCTCAGGGAATTATACATTTCAAGCACTCGTTCGTCGGGTATTCGAGTCATTTCCGCAGCTCGTCGGAAATTGGATGCTAAAATTGGTCTTTTGCTGCTTTCAGAAATTTGGGCCTGATATTCAAGGGTTTCGGCACGGATTTTAATGTCATCAAACCCAATTTCCTTGTTTACGACCTTTTCCATCACAATATCTTCTACAGACAGACCACTGGCAGATTTTATCAAATCCGGCCGTTTGGCGCCTAACGGAAAATCCTTTTTGGCATCGAGTTTTCCTATTTTAGTATCTGTTGGAACATCCACCCCGCTTTTCTGATTCATTGCGGCCATTGCTCGTTTTACGACCTCGGCAATCATGTCCGGGGAGATGTTCATATCTCTTGACTGAGACATATATTTCCTCCTGTTTAGATCATCGTTCGTTGGGAAAAAACCGGTTTTCACATTCAAAGCGCTATTGCCGTGTTCAGAGTTGGGCCGTTATTTCGATGTTCGGCAAGTTCGCCTTTACATGCTGGGTCTCTTTGTTGTGCAACAAAGCAGCCAGACCCTGATATTTTGGCCGGGCCATGGGGTCATTTCGTACCGGCACAGGCTGAGGGTTCTCACCTTTGGCATATTTAGCAGCATTACGGCCAATAGCTCGAAAAGTCGCCAATTCCACCAGCGGGGACTGTGGGAAAAGTTCCAAATTCTGGAGCGGCGCCAGATCTTTCTGGTGAATGATGCTGGTGCCCCGTGAAAGCGTACCGACGCTAACCCCGGAACCGCTCAACTTCGCGGCATCATGGGCAATGAAAGCCAAATCAGCTGTTTTATTGACTCTGACCAGACGGGCTTTCAGTCCTTCTTCCTCAATACCCGCCATAATTTCTTTGAGCACATCTCGATGCGGAATACCGATAATCGTTTGTGTCATGGCGGTACCAAAGGACGCGGGTATTCCGATGACGACTTCGTTTCTATCCATACCGGCTTTTGCCTCTCCAATATCCCGGAACTGAAGGGGAGCCGCTTTTTTGGTCTGTCCAATTTCCGACTTTCCATTCCCTTGCATCTGTTGCAAGACTTCTATGATGATTCCTTTCACCATATTTTCAGAAATTTTCATATTACTCGCCCTCCTTCAGGCAATCTTATACATCTTCAGGACTGATCGCTGCCGGAATGTCCTTCAATAATTCCCATCTTTTCCCTTCCAGACGGTATCCGGTGCCCGGTCCTGTATAATCGTTCAAGTCATTGACGGCAGACACCACGTTAAAATTTTCATCAAAAATGGCAGATGTCTGGAGATAGTCTCCGCTTACTTTACCCTTCAGCATATTCAGTACCGCTTCTGCGATGTCGTTGAACCCGTGTTTTACCAGCGCCCGTACGACATCCAGCCCGGTTGTGCCTCGTTTCATAAATTCGTCAATTGCACGCAGGTCCTCAGAAACATCGCGATCGGGCATATCTTTGCTGCCATGGGCATAGGTGGCTGCCTCAACTTCTTCATCCTTGATAGCCGGAAGACCGACATCAATGAAAACAGCCTGCAATGCGCGAGTCGCTTTGTTTCGGATGGCGATGATATCTTCCTCTTTTACAGGACGCAGAGACATGTCCACCTGAAGATCCCGCTGCAATACAAGCATATCATCATAGTCGTCACAGTCATGGGTGGAACCGGCAAACATATTGTCATAGTTCGGCACGGCACTATATCCTGAAAAAATAAGATCGGTTCCGGGGATAAACTGCATCAGCATTCGGGCGGTGTTACGAATAGGTGAATGGGTGAACGTCTGATCATTACCGGAAGCCACTTCCAGATCGTTTAGAACAGCCGCCACATTTTCTGCCAACATCGCACGAACGCCTGAGGGCACTGCTCCCGGGACACCCACACAACTAATGGAGCCATTCTGCAACCCCTGCACGCCGGCTCCCTTGGCCACCATCACACACCGAATTTCCAGATACAGCATTGATTTACCTTCGGCATATCCCATTTGTACTTCAGACCCCGTTCCCGATGTGAACCGCATTTTAATGCCGCGTGAAGCATAGGCTGAAGCCAGAAACGCTTTTGACCACGGTGTATCGTCTCCGTCAACGAAAACCTGTTCCGTCCCGTATACCGAGACGGTTTCCGCATAGTTGGTCAAACCGCGCATGCCCATCGTCAGTTCCAGGGCTTCTTCCACGGCGCACTGTGCAATTATCCCGGGCCTGCCGACCTGTCCGCCAACAAGAAGTGACAGGGCATTCATTGGCGCATAACGGCCCACGCCAACGGTGGTTTCTATTTCACTGAAACCACGATAGGCGGCCTCAGCCGCATCAGCCGCCAGAAGCGCCGGTGTGTCCTTGAGGTTCGTCACATGGGCTTGATTTGACGGTGTACGCCTGGGTCTCAATTTCTGCATCGCCATCATCAGCTCAAGCACATTCATTTGTTTCAGGACGTCTATATATTTGGCCGGCGTCATGCCTACGGACAAACGGACGATATCTTCCCGAGGCACGCTGATATCTACCAGCATACGCGCAATTTTCAGCGAGTCGAGTGCCATGGCCTCTTCCGCTACAGCAACGTCAATGCAATGTTTTGTGATCCAGATGTCGATCATATCAAATTCTTCTAGACGTTTGCCGTCCATTTCGATGACTTGGCCGTTTTCTATTTTAATGCTGGGGGTCGGATCGTTTGGGCTCTCCATCGCCACCAGACCCACATCAATCCATTCTTTGATAAAGCCGTCTTTATTGACCGCCCGTTTATCTAAGACTTCGAAGCGCTTTTGCCTTTTCTTCATTTCCTGTCACCCCCTATATATACGGCGTCGATAGTGATTTAGGTGTCTCTCCCCATGCGCTTAAAAGTGTGTTACCAATCTCTCTACCGGCGATAACAGCCTGGCGTACCGCTCCCGAATCACCCGTCACCCAAATAAAAATTTCATTGGTTAGAGATGTTTCATGTTTGGGAGAGCCATAGCCCAGAACCTCTACATCTGCAGCCTTGACAGCCGCATCGATCATCAGCATCCCAATTACCGCCGGAGCCCCTAAAATTAATCCAAATGCCTTTCCCACCGGTGCGCCAAAGGCTTTATTCAGGCAAGTGCTGGACCGGGCCGAATATTGATTTTCAGTATATCCCTGTTCATTGCCATACACGTCACCAAAATATTTAGGCAGTACTTCGAGGGTCACTTCGACGGCCCGGCGGGCATCGGATACGTCTTCAGCGCCAAAAATAATCAAATTCCCGTGACCTGCTCCGCCTTTTGTATCCCTTGGCATTTCTACACGGATGATTTCGGTATTTGTGGCTTTAACTGCTTCATCGGCCGCCATGAGTTGAGGTCCAGCGCCGACGCGACCCCCAATAACGCCGATGGATCGATATTTTTTGTCGAATTTCATCAACTCGTGTATGGCTGGATCCAAGTTGGCAATGACGATCCCCATAGTATCTCCTATACCTGCACCAACGAATTCCGTTACCCCGACAAAATCGGTCGCTTTAGAAAAATTATCCAACTTGTCTACTGGCTTACCCGGTTGATTTTTCTTCTTTTCCTCCGTAGGCGTCGTTTCGATTGGAGAATCGTCACCAATACGTTTCATTACTTCTTCCATAACTTTATTAATTAATTGTTCTTCCATAGAGTATTTCCTCCTGGTTTTATCCCATCAAAGGGTGAATGATATGAAAATGACCTTATTCACCTAAAGGGCCCTTCGGCAGAATCATTTCCACATCCTCATGGGGTCGGGGGATGACGTGTACGGATACCACTTCACCGACTTTTGCTGCCGCAGCCGCGCCTGCATCCGTAGCTGCTTTCACTGCTCCGACATCTCCTCGCACCATGCAAGTCACCAATCCGTAACCAATTTGCTGTTGTCCTATCAGAACAACGTTAGCCGACTTGACCATTGCATCCGAGGCCTCAATATTGGCAATTAGCCCCTTTGTTTCAATCATTCCTAATGCTTCTTTTGTTGTCATTTAAAATTCCTCCTTGTAAGCAGTTATTTTTTTATTTTGTCCTCAAAAACCTGGTCCTTTGGGCTAGGCTTCTTTACTTTAATCTACGTCTTCCCAGGTTCCGGGTGTTTTTTGCCCCACCCACAAGTAAGGCTTTTCGAAGCCAATTCCAAAAAACAGCGGGATAAAAAATGACCACGCGACCCCCATATATCCATATGTCAGGGCGGAATTCATATCTTTAAATACAGGACCGATCAGTGCTTTGATAACCAGGGTCACAATGATGACAAGCAACGCAGTGAATGCACTGGCGATAATGCCACCCCAAGGCATGCGAATTTTCGTGAAAGGCCAATTGTGCAATGGCACCAAAATACCCCAGACAAAAGAACAGCTAACAAAGAATAAAAGCAACCAGTTGTTGCTGCTATTATATAGACCAATGTTCCAAAACTTCGATACGCCATCAATTTTATAGTCCCAGATGCCCATTTTGGCCGATATCATCAACCAGATTCCAACTAGAGCAAACATGAGCAGCCACGCCATAATTCCTTTTATGGGTTGTTTCATTTTCCTGAAAAAATAAGAAAAAAGCCCTGTGGCAAGACCCATCTGGCAGAAAGGAAACCACCAAGGGGGAATCCATCGGAAAAAGGTGTTTGTAAAAAACCAAGTTAAAGCCAGTATGGCAAGCAGGAGAATACCAAATTGTCGGGAGGGGCTAAAGCCCTCAACAAACCAATTCTCACCGGTATACGAGAATAAAACTACTAAAAAGAATGCGGTACCGATTATGGGGAATGCCCATCCTGCGCCTAACCCCAACCAGTATATGGCCTTGTATGAAAACCATCCCAGTACCCAACACGAAATTGTTGCAATCAGCCCTCGGGTAAAATTATTTTTAATCTTATCGAAAGGCCAGTTTCCTACAGCAACGAACAGGAAACACCACCAAAGGGCCAGCAACATGAAGCATACGTTGTCAAACCAGTACCATTTTATAATATCCTCTCCAACCCAGGGCCCAATAGGGGCCGCCTTCATCCAGATATTTAGTATAAAATTTGTTACAATCGTTAATCCATAAATAATAACCCAACCTTTAATAGCTGTGTTTATTCTTAAAGGAGCAACTTCAATTTTTTCTTCCATGATTCATTCCTCCATCGGTAAATTCCGTTTTATTTTTATAATTCAGGAAAGAGGGAGGGAACAAGATAGAGATCCCTTTCTTTTCATATATATAATAGCTCATTCTTTAAAACTGAAAAATAAAATCCAACAACATTCATCGTTCGAATCTTTTTAGCTGATAAATTTAAAGCCCTATTTCAATCTTAAAATCAGAAATTAATTTTTTTTAAATAATATAACTCAACTTTCGGTGATGTATTTTACAATATAAGTATATAAAAATTAAATAGTTAACCACTGGAAATTAGGCAAAGTTATAGTTTAAGGCATATTTTAAAAACATCATTTTTACAAAAATTGGGATTCTAACCTATTTATTTTATTGAATTCCAATTTAAGTCCGAAAGTTGAGGACATAGTAGTAAAGGGCTACGTTTATTTTTTATAACTTTGGCCAATCGCATCTGCCGCCCAAATGGCTGCTTCTAACATGTCCGCAGTTACCGTAAACCAGGTGCTATGAATGGTTTCTCCCTCTGCTGTTGCACCCTCAGCAACCTGTCTGATCTCATCCCGTGTTGGATTCTTCACGCCAAGATCTTCAAAACAAACTGGCAACCCAACGCTACGGCAAAAATTCAAGACTTCTTCCACATCACTTGAAGGACGGCCCTCCAGAACCAATTGTGTTAAAGTGCCGAAAGCTACCTTTTCTCCATGGAGTTCGGCATGTGTTTTTTCCAGAACAGTAAAGCCATTGTGTATCGCATGGGCGCCGGCGAGCCCCCCGCTTTCAAAACCTATACCACTAAGCAGGGTGTTGGCTTCCACAATCGCCTCTACGGCTGGGGTTACAACTTTTCTTTCAACTGCTAGCTTGGCCGATAAACCATTTTCCAGTAGTGTATCGTAACAGAGTCTTGCCAATGCCAGGGCAGAAAGTGTTGGAGGTGTAGCTCCGGTTAATGCGTTTGGTTTGCAGCTTTTTGCACAGGTATCAGCCTCCCAAAAGGTGGCAAGAGCATCTCCCATTCCGGAAACCAGATAACGTACAGGCGCCTGCGCTATAATATTGGTGTCGACCAAGACGCAATTTGGATTCGTGGGCAATACCAGATAACGTTCAAAAACGCCTTCTTCCGTATAGATAACGGCAAGGGCAGAGCAGGGTGCATCTGTTGCGGCAATTGTTGGACAAATAATAACCGGAATGTTCATCTCATGAGCGACCGCCTTACCGGTATCAATGACTTTGCCGCCGCCTGCTGCAATAATTAAATCCGTGCCGTTGGTTTTTGCAATTTCTACTAACCGATTGATCTCATTATCACAACATTCTCCATTAAATGATTCCTGGGAGCAGTCTATTTTATTTTCTTCAAGGCTGCTTTGAATTGTCGAACCGCAAAAAGACAAAGCCCTTGCCCCTCCGGTAAGCAACGCTTTTGAACCTAATTTCGCGGCATGGGCGCCGATTTCCTTCATAGCTCCCGTTCCTTGGACATACCGTCCTGGTGATAGCAACATTCTACTCATTGTGTATCTCCTTTTGGTAAATGTGTTATGGTCAAAAATCGACCGGTTGGATAATATTACAGCATCTCTTTTGAACAATGAAACTAAGCGCTTATCTGTCCATAATGGCTGCAATAGTGGACTTCACTAAAGATTAGCCGTGGCTGAAAAAAAAGAATCGTGAAGCATGCTGAAATGAAAGCAGACATAAATTTTTGTGGTATCAGACGATATTCAGCCTTGGTAATTTTTAGCATCTTTACTTAAATCAGGCTTTAATGGAAATTTCAATCCCGCAAAAGTAGGAAATAGCTTACCCCTTTTGGGGGAAATTTGGGGGAGAAGGATAGGGTGGGGGCGTGATTAAT
>CAZFXX010000100.1:0-9804 GCA_964522985.1 uncultured Desulfobacteraceae bacterium | reverse complement strand
GCCATTGTGGTTTATGTCACCAAGTACAAGAGTCACTTCAAATACCTGTTTTACCATACCCGCTATCATCAGATCGGGTGCCGTTTTCCTGAAATCGGTATGGGATACGAGGTCTTTCTGTGGCAGCCGATCTCCCGGATTTTCAGAATATCGCTCTTTTATCTGGACCATATCTTCCACCATTTTTCTTTTCCCGATCCCTATAAAAGCGGATATATCCGCAGTGAACTGCTTGCAGGCAGGACAGCCCTGCTGTCGCTTGTCAGTCCCAAAGGTTTTTACCGCCGCTTTGTCAAGTCGGAAACCGGACCCATCGAGTATCTGGTTGAAATGCAGAAATCAATTGACCGCCCCCTGTTTCTGGTCCCCCAGTTGATGTTTTTCAGCAAAAAGCCGCCCCGGTCCATTCCGGGGATCACTGATATGCTGTTCGGTTCGGAACAAAAACCCGGCGTGCTGCGCCGCCTGGTGATGCTTTTTAAAAATCCGGGCAGGGTATTTATAGAAATTTCAGAGCCCTTGAACCTGATGACGTTTATTCAACAGCAGGCAAAACACAACCTCGGCAATGAACATCTTGGTCTAATGGTCCGCCGCAACCTTTTGCGGCAGCTCAACCGGCACCGGCAGAGTATCACCGGCCCGCAGCTCAAATCCATCGAAGAGATGAAAGAAAGCATCCTGACCCGGGACCGGTTGAGCCGCTACATGCGGCAGCATGCCAAATCAAAGAATATGTCCATCCGGAAAACACACAAACAGGCCGATGCATACCTTAAAGAGATCGCGGCCAGATACAGCACAAATATGATAAAGGTGTTTGTAGTATTGTTAACCTGGATGTTTAAAATCATGTTTGACGGCTTCACGGTCAATCAGGAGGGCCTGAATCATGTTAAGAATATGTCTCAGAAAGGTCCCCTGATTCTCCTGCCCTGCCATAAAAGCCATATCGATTATCTGCTTCTCTCCTATATAATGAATCAAAACAACATGCCGTGTCCGCTGGTTGCTGCGGGCAAGAACCTCAGCTTCTGGCCTTTAGGGCCCATATTCAGAAAATCCGGTGCGTTTTTCCTGAGGCGAACATTCAAGGGAATGCCCCTTTATTCCATAGTATTTTCAGAATACATTTATAAAATACTTGAAGAAGGATTCAACCTTGAACTTTTTGTCGAAGGCGGCCGCAGCCGAACCGGCAAATTACTGATGCCGAAACTCGGCATGCTATCCATTCTGATCGAGGCTTATAAAAACGGGGCATGCGAGGACCTTATTTTCGTACCTGTCTTCGTCGGCTATGACAGGGTCCTGGAAGAAAGCGCCTACCTGCATGAGCTGGAAGGGGGCAAGAAAAACCCCGAAAGCTTTTCCCGGATGATCAATGCCAGAAAATTTCTCAAGAAAAAATATGGCCGCATCTACGTAAACTTCGACAAACCTTTTACGCTTACAGAATTTTTGCGGCAAAATAATTTTGACCTGGCAGGCGACTCCACCGGCCAGCATAAAAAAATATGCCGCATCATCGGGCACAAGGTGTTGAATGCAATAGACCGGACCACGGTTGTCACCCCTCATGCGCTGGTGGCAGGTGCAATTTTAAACTTTTCCAAAAACCGTTTTTCCTACGACCGGATACTGGCTCAAGTCGAAACATATATCCACTATCTACACCAACAGGATGTCATGTTGTCGGATACGCTTATCCTGGACCATGGTTATGCACTTGAACAGGTTATTGATGCCTATGTCCAAAGAAAATTCATACTGCCAATCTCCGGTGAAAAATCAAAACCCTATACAGATGCTCAGTTCCAGGTCAACATCGCCAAACGCCCGGTTCTTGACTATTATAAGAACAACTGTATCGCCTTTTTCGTACCGGCGGCATTTACGGCATTGGGAATTCTTGGAAAAAACGCTTTCCAGTTTACCGCGTCTGATCTGCATGCCCCCTATGCTTTGCTGCAAAATTTTTTCAGGTTTGAATTTACCTATAATGCAGACCTTTCTGCTGATTTTATTGTCCGCAAAAGCCTTAAAGCGTTTATTAATGATGCCATTCTCATGCCCCATGCCACGCTCCCGGACACATACAACTTGACCGCAGAAGGTTTTGAAAAATTAAAAAATTATGCCCGCTTTCTTAAAACCTATTTTGAATCATACCAGATCGTATTACAATATCTGAAGGAAAGCTCTGAAAAAAACAGCGGCACCAAAGAAAGTCTGAAAAAAATTCAATCCTTTGGCAACCGAATGTACAAAAAACAGGAGATTGAGCTAAAAGAAGCCCTTTCCAAGGCAAACTACAGAAATGCCATAGCCCTGTTCAAATCAAAAACCAAATCAGGCCATGCCCCGGATCAACGACTCAAATTTTTTACTCAAACCATTGAACATTATAGGGATTATCTGACCCAATAACGAAAGATCTGTTGAATTTCGGGGCTGGGCTCAAAATTACGACAAAGCCCAAAGCCGGACAAAATAAGAAAAAAACTTCATAATTCGACATTCCCTGTTCGACATTCAAACAGCATGTTAAATGGCAAAATGGCATTATCTAAATGATGTAGCTTTTTTGTATTGCACCCAACAGACAAACCATGAAAGCACTGATTCTGGCAGCCGGTTTCGGCACCCGGCTCCTGCCATATAGCGCCCATACCCCCAAGCCCCTGTTTCCCGTAGACGGCCGCCCCCTGCTGGATATCATGATTCGCAACCTGGAACAGGCCGGCTGCAGGGCGATCATGGTCAACACCCATCATCTGGCCAAAGAGATAAACTCATTTATAGCCGCTCAATCCTATTCCATTCCGATTCAGACCCGGTATGAACCGAAAATTCTCGGTACCGGCGGTGCCATCAAAAACGCGGCTGACTTCTGGGGAAAACAGCCGTTTATTGTCGTCAACAGCGACATTGTTACCGATCTTGATTTTAAAAAACTCTACAAATTTCATATTGAGCATCCCTATCCGGCAACCATGGTGCTCTGCAATAATGACCGATTTAATTCTGTCAGCCTGAACCACGAAGGCTTCATCACAGGTTTTCAGAATGACCGATCTGCCCAAAATAATACCGGGCAGCTTACTTTCACCGGCATACAGGTCCTGGACCCGCGGGTACTGGATGTCATTCCGGCCAATCATTTTTCAAGCAGTATCGATGCCTACCGAAAGTTGATGGCTTCCGGGGACAAAATAATGGCCTTTATACCCGGCGGTTTTTTCTGGCAGGATATCGGCACGGTAGAGCAATACCGACGGATAAATCTGGAAAAGCTGACCGACAGGGCATTTGGTCATATCCGGCCCCTTGCCGACATTACGCCCGATACAAATCAGCCGGCCATCAAGCTGAAAGGTGATGGCTCGGACCGCTGCTGGTATAGAATCACCCGGGCAGATAATTCCGTGATTCTGGCGGATCACGGGTTGCGTCGACAAAAGGCAACCTCGGAGGTGGATTCATTTATCGATATTGGCCGTCACCTTCTATGCCGGGGCATACCGGTACCTGACATCCGGGCATTCGACCGGTTTAGCGGGCTGATTTTGCTGGAGGACCTTGGCGATATCCATCTTCAGGACCTGGTGAATGCCATGGCCGACAAAAAAAAAGCCGGCAGACTGTATGAACCCATCATCGATATACTGGTAAAACTTTCCGTGGAAGGCGCAAAGGGATTTCATTCCAAATGGACCTGCCAGAGTACCTGCTACGACCGTCATCTAATTCTGGAAAAAGAATGCCGCTACTTTACAGATGCTTTTCTAAACGGGTATCTTACCCTTGGCATTGATTTTGACCATCTCAAGGAAGAGTTCTCACAACTGGCCGATAAAATCACCGACTATTCATGCAACGGTTTTATGCACAGGGACCTGCAATCCCGCAACATAATGATGAAAGACGGGCAATTGTTTCTAATCGACTTCCAGGGGGGGCGGACCGGTCCGGTTCAATACGACCTCGCATCTCTTTTGATCGATCCTTATGTGGCACTGCCGCTTTCTTTGCAGGAGCACCTGCTGGATTACGGCATGCAGCGCTATCGATCGACGGTTTCCTGCAGTCGGAAAAAATTTATTGCCGGATATCGGCATTGCCGTATTACCCGGAATCTGCAGATACTCGGGGCCTTTGCATTTTTGAGCAAGGTCAAGCACAAGACTGATTTCGAGGCATACATCCCCGGGGCCGTCCAAACACTGGCGCAAAGCCTCGCTGACACCCAAGATATGACTTTCCCCGGACTATCGGGCCTGCTGCCCGAGATACAAAACCGTCTGGCCCGGATAAATCATCATGGGCAGAATCGTTCATAGGTCCAGGTGACAGACGCTTAATCTTGTATTTTTAATATCAAAAGAGGAGAAAAAAATGACCCCCGTCAAAATAATGGTAAACGGACTGCCCGGAGATATGGCCGCTACGATTGCCGTACACGCCATGATTGATCAACGCTTTAAAATTATCCCTTACTCTCTCACGGGTCCGGAGATAACCGATGCCGACTGCCGTATCCGGAATCAGGCCATCCGCCTGGTAAAACCGGACCAGGCCGAAGCGATCATTGGCGATATCAAGACCGAATTTTCCCCATTTATCAGTATCGATTTCACCCATCCGTCAGCGGTGAACAGCAATGCCCAATTTTACTGCAGACACGATCTTCCGTTTGTCATGGGCACCACCGGCGGAGACCGGGACCGGCTTCACCAGAGTGTCTGCGACTCAAACATCAGTGCAGTGATCGCCCCCAACATGGCCAAGCAAATCGTGGGCTTCCAGGCCATGATGGAATGGGCCGCCCATACTTTCCCCGGTCTGTTTGACGGATACACCCTGGAGATCCGGGAAAGCCACCAGCAGGGCAAGGCCGATACCAGCGGCACCGCCAAAGCCATGGTGGGGTACTTCAACCGACTGGGAACGCCCTGTACGGCAGATCAAATCATAAAGGAAAGAGACCCTGAAAAGCAGCAGACAATTTTGGGTGTACCGGAAAATTATCTTTCCGGGCACGCCTGGCATACCTACGGCCTGACCGCTTCAGACAATACCGTCAAATTCGAATTTTCCCACAACGTCAACGGCCGGGACATCTATGCCCTGGGTACTCTGGATGCTGCGGATTACCTGGCGGGAAAGGTTAAACAGGGCAGGCAGGCCACAGTTTATTCGATGATCGATCTCTTGAAAAATCTGTAGTTTAAAAAAATCCGGATGCATCAATGGGCCTGAAGTGCCCGGCCCGGGGGCCACAACGCATAAATGCCGGGTATTGATGGTTTTTGGAATGCAGGTTGCTTGCATCAGCTGGTGTTGGAACTCTTTTGCAGTGTCCGTTCGAAATTTCCTGTTTCATCAACTGCCGATCTCCTGTAGGGCATCTGTACTTGATAAATCAACACGATCGTGTAATTATTGGTCAATCGATTTTATCTGCCGCACGGACGATTCAAAAGATAGGGGCAATTTTAAAATATGCGCCATACAGGTTTTTATCTATGCATTATATTTCTGTCGTTATGTAAAACACCTTGTTTTGCTTCCTATATCACCATTGATACGAATACCGCCGTTACGATTGATGACGGCCAGATCACCATAGCCTGCAAGATCACCAATAAAGGAGATGAAGCGGCCCATCAGGTTGAAGTTCAGACCAACCTCAACCTGCAAAAATTCAGTTCACGTCCTTTTCAGACCCTGACGCCGGGGAAAAGCCTTCAGACCAAATTTAAATTTACACCGAAAACAAAATTTTCTAGACTGATCATCCCCCTTGTTATAAAATATAAGGATTCGAATTTGTTTGGTTTCAGCGCAGTCTCGTATGCCGATGCAAAGTCATCCGCCCATGAACTATCCACCGTCTATTGCAGGGTCAAGGAGGCGACGCTATCGAAAAAAGGCAGGGTATCCTTAACGTTAAAAAGCCTTGATCACCATTCTCACAGCACCATGGTCAGGGTCATAACACCCCATGAACTGACGGCAACACCGGCTGAAAAAAATGTCATTGTACCGGCTGAAAGTGAAATCCAGGCAAACTTTAGAATTGCTAATTTTTCAGCCTTGGCCCCGAGTAATTACACCATTTTGTGCATTGTTTCCGAAAAAAGAAACAACGGATGGTACGAAGAGGTCTTCAACGGCCGAATTAACATTGTTTCTCCTCAAAAGAGCCTGCAACTCTTTTCAAGCCCGTATATCCCGTGGATAATCATCCTTTTGGTTATCTTTTTTGCAATCCGGCAGTTTAAAACAAAAAAAAACTGAAATGAACACGTTCATAAATTTTTTCAAACGGCATCTATGGGGATTTATTGACGGAGTTGCTCTTTCTCTTATATTTTTATATCTGGCCGATGAGATCCACTGGCCGCTTTTGTTCATAAAGACCACCACGGCCGGCGGCGATATGGCCTCCCATCTTCCCACGGCCGCTTATCTAAAAAACATATTGCTTGAAAAGGGAAGGTTAATCGGCTGGTATCCGGGAAATTTCTGCGGTTTTCCACTGTTCCAGTTCTACTTCCCATTTCCTTTTTTAGGGATCGCTTTTTTAAGCTTTTTTATTCCATTAGAAGTCGGTTTTAAACTGATTTCGATAATTGGCGTTTTTCTTCTGCCCCTGTGCGCCTACGGTGGAATGCGCCTGGCCCGCCAGAAATTTCCCGGGCCCGCACTGGCTGCTGTTTTCAGCCTTCCCTTTCTTTTTTCAGAAGGAAACAGTATGTGGGGCGGCAACATCCTCAGCAACCTGGCAGGTGAATTTGCCTTTCAAATTGCATTTGCACTGAGTATTATTTTTCTGCTTTCAATATTTCGCAACATTTATACCTCCAGACATGTCCTGAGAAACAGTTTTCTTCTGGGCATCATCGGCCTCACCCATGGCGTCGGTCTTATTTTTGCCCTGCTTGTTCCTCTGTTTTTTCTCATCTGGCCGGCAACCGGCATCTGGAAACGCATTTTATACCTTTTAAGGATCTATGGTATCGCCCTTTTTGTTATGGCATTCTGGTTTTTCCCTTTTCTGGCAGGTGCCCAATGGTCGACAAAATTCAATTTGCTCTGGCAGCTAACCGATTTTAAGGAGGTGTTGCCTGAAATCCTCTGGCCGTTTCTGATCTTTGCCCTTACATGCACCTTAATTATAATCAGCCATTACTTCTTTTATCTCAAAAAAAAACCAGCGTCTCCCGATAGAACTTTTGTTCTGGTATTATACCTGTGGTTTGCAATTGGCATTGCCGTACTGCTTTTTGAAACCGCCTATGAACTCAACGTCGTCGATATCCGGTTTCTCCCTTATGCGGAATTCATCCCCATGTTGATCGCTGCCGCGGGTATAGGCTGGTGTTCGCAATTTCTTAAAGGCCGTGCTCTTTTACTTATGATTCTCTTGCTGGGAACCGGCACCTGGGTAAATTTTCATTCAAACTCCGTATCCAACTGGTCAAAATGGAACTATTCGGGCTTTGAACGTAAGCCGGCATGGTCGGCATTTTATCAAATCAACCAGTTTCTCAAAGGAGATGAAGCAGACGCCCGGGTCGTCTGGGAACACTCCCCGTCATATAATCGTTTCGGAACCACCAGGGCCTTTGAAAATCTGCCCTATTTCTCAGGCCGATCAACCATTGAAGGATTGTATGTTCAATCTTCCATAACAGCGCCCTTCGCGTTTTATCTCCAGAGTGAAATATCCTGGAAAAGCTCAAGGCCCCTGCCCCAATATGATTATGGCAGCCTGGATATTGAAAAAGCCGTTGCCCATTTCAGGCTACTCAACATCAGCCATTTTATCGCCATCAGCAAACCCGTCCAGACCCTGGCCCGAAAGAATAAAGACCTTGAGCTGGCGGCCGCTATAGACGGTATACAGATATTCAAGGTCCTTCCTCCAAAATACGGTTACACCCTGCCGCTTCAGTATCTTCCCGTTTTAGCCGATCAGGATAACTGGCGCCGGAAGTCCTATCAATGGTTCCGCAGCTATCAACCCGACATGCCTTGTATAGTGTTTATCGATCACCCGGCTCGACTGGGATCGTTTGCAAAAAAATTGCCCAAATTTAAATCATGGAAAAACCTGCCACGACTTAACATCAAAGGGAAAAAACCAATCGTAAAGAGCCGTCTTAGCAATGATGAAATTCATATTGAAACATCAAAAATCGGGCATCCTCTGCTTGTAAAGGTCTCGTATCATCCAAACTGGCGGTGTGACGGAGCCATCGGGCCGTTCCTTGTATCACCGTCGTTTATGCTTATCATACCTACCGAAAATACCATCAAAATGTATTTTGGAAGGGGTCCTGCCGAATGGACCGGCATTGCAGTTTCTTTTCTGGCGATACTTCTGTGCCTGTTCAAAAAAACCAGACCAATCAACTGGCTGCTTTATGGCGATTGGAAGCTGCCACGTGTCAATCTTCCCGTCAAAAAACAGCACTATCTGATGGTCGCCTGCTGGATGGCCTTCCTGTGCCTGATCGTCTCCTATACCGTTCAAAAAAGATGTAAAAGCCCTGAACGGATGAAGCAAAAGGCCATGGCCCATTATTCCGCCAATGAGCTCGATCAATCCATCGCGATATTTACAAAATTGTTAAACCTTACTCGTGACGCCAGTTATAGTGACGATGCCAACCATTTTCTGGCATTATCTTTCTGGCGGAAAAAAGACTATCAAAATGCATTGAACGCATTTTCAAGTTTAATCAGCCATTTTCCAGACTCTCAGTTTGTACCGGAAGCGCTTTATCATATGGTACAATGCGAAACCATACTCGGGCAACCGGGCAAGGCCAAAGCAGCGGCCCGGCGGTTGTTTGAAGCGCATCCCCAGAGTATCTGGGCCCTGCATACCCGGCGATATCTTAAAAATCGACAGTAAGCATAATAAAAATAAACGGCTGGAAATTTTTAAAAGGACGACAAACAGGATCTGATCATGAACATACCCTGCACTATTTTCATCCCCCTGTATAATGAACAAGGGATAATTGAGCGAAAAATCCATCGTCTTTTAACCTACATGAAGGCCCATGCAGTGCCGTGTGAGATTATCCTGGGCAGCAACGGCTCAACAGATGCAACGCCGAAAATAATCAAAAAACTTGCTCAAAAAAATGAGGCGATCAAGTCATTTCATCTGGACGCAAAGGGACCGGGCACAGCATTCCTGAAAGGTGTTAAGATGGCCTCCCATGAATTTATCGTGTGCCAGGATGCTGATCTGGCCGTGAACCTAGATTTTATTCCTCTGGCCCTGAAATTTTTAAAAAAATGCGATATGGTCATCGGGTGCAAGCGTATGCGGCTTCAAAACCGCTCATTTGTTCGAACATTGGGCAGTAATTTTTTTATCTTTGCGGCAGCGACAGCATTGGGCGCCGCAGCGGCTGATTTTTCCATCGGCGCCAAAGCATACCGGCGCAGCTTTGTACTGGATCATGCCGGCCATCTTGATCCATGGACGGCTTATGTGCTGGAATTGTTTTATTATGCGATCAAAGAAAACCGACAACTGGTGGAACTACCGGTGGCCTGCTCCGATACAAGGGCCAGTCGTTTCAGTCTGTCCGCCGAGGCGCTATACAAGTTCAGGCATTTGTTCAAGTTCGCATGGCAGGAAAGATCACGCAACAATGACTGATGTGCCGTTGCTGATAACAAGATAAGTGTCGAAAGGTTGTCAATAAATTAGTGGTGGGATAGGGGGCCGCACAAAAATAAAATCACTCGGCAAACCGCTTATTAAAAGCATCT
>CAZFXX010000099.1:0-9851 GCA_964522985.1 uncultured Desulfobacteraceae bacterium | reverse complement strand
GGCGTCGGGGAAAGCGTAAAAAAAATGATGCTTCAGTGTGAAAAAACACTGGTGCAAGGCAATAAGCAAAGACCGGAGACCGGATAGCAACGGTGCGATCTATCATGGCAGTTGATCGACAGGTCTATAAATCCGGGAGCTACTCCTTGACACGTTCAACATACTGAGTGGTTCGCGTATCAATCTTGATCAGAGCGCCTTCCTCGACAAAAGGCGGCACCTGAAGCACAAGGCCGGTTTCAAGCGTTGCTGGTTTTGAGTCACTCGATGCGGTATCTCCTTTGATCCATGGGTCGGTTTTTTCAATGCGCAGTTCAACAAAATTCGGCAGGGTAATACCGATAGGTTTCCTGTCAAATAACAGGGCGCTGCAGATCGTATTTTCCTTAAGAAGGTCTTTCGCCTCGCCGATCTGATCTTCTGTTAAAAACTCCTGTTCATAGTTGGCCGTATTCATGAAACAATAAGTGCCCCCGTCGTAATAAAGATATTCCATCTCAATCTCTTCCAGATCGGCTTCCTTAAATTTTTCCCCGGATCGATAGGTCCTCTCAAACTGACTGCCGGTAATCATGTTTTTGAGTCTGCACTTGTAGAGAGACTGTCCCTTGCCGGGTTTTACGAATTGAAACTGAGCAATCACATATGGCTCGCCATCGATTTCGATTTTCAGACCTTTTCTAAGGTCACCGCTTTCATACATTTTTTTTAATCCTCCTGAAGTTTATATAAAAGTAATGAATAATAAAGAACAAATTATCATTTTTGCTTTCGTCACCATTTATTACTTTTATTTTTTGTCAAAATTTTTAATCTTTTCCCGCCAAAGCATCAGGGATGGACAACCGCTCTCAAAATAAAGTTGACTTTTCCCAAATTCTCTAACATATTCACCTTGTTTTCGCAATTTGTTTAACCGCTCTGATGCGTGTAAAAAAAACGATCACTATCAGGGCGTATTTACCAAGAGATAATTTTTATAGTTTCAGGATTGCGGGAAAACTTGTGCCGTATCCTTTTGAATCAATTGTTTTATAAAGAACAGGACAAATGGTCAGCCACCGATTGCGAGGTCTGCATGATACTTGTCATTGATTTTGGTTCACAGTACAATCAATTAATTGCCCGCAGGGTCAGAGAAACGCATGTCTTTTGTCAGATTGAACCACCCTCCATCAGCATGGATGCTATCTGTAGCCTTAACCCCGACGGCATCATCCTGTCGGGGGGACCGTCAAGTATTTATGATAAAAACAGCCCGAAAATCGATCCTGCCGTTCTGGATTTAAAAATTCCGATTCTCGGCATCTGTTACGGCATGCAGTTTATGGTGGACGCCCTGGGCGGCATTGTAGAACATGCCGGAAAACGTGAATACGGCTTTGCCGAGTTTAAGGCCAAAAACCAGGAAAGCATTTTTAAAAATGTCGATAAAAAAACAAAATGCTGGATGAGTCATGGTGATTCCATTGTAAAACTTCCCCGGGGATTTTCCATTGCGGGATCCACGGTAAATACCCGGATTGCGGCGGTAATCAATAAACAGAAGAATCTTTACGGACTTCAGTTTCACCCCGAGGTTGAGCATACCATCCAGGGAAAAACCATACTGCGCAACTTTTTGTTCACCGTCTGTGGGTGTAAAAAAAATTGGACCATGAAATCGTTTGCAAAGGACACGATTTCCCAAATCCGGAATACTGTACAGGATAAAAACGTGATCCTTGGATTAAGCGGGGGGGTCGATTCATCGGTCAGCGCTGTTTTAATCAATAAGGCCATCGGCAAAAATCTTACCTGCATTTTTGTAAATAACGGCCTTCTGCGAAAGGACGAGGCCGCAAAGCTCAAAAATATACTGCGGCAGCACTTGAAAATCAAAATCCGATTTGTAAGTGCCCGCAACCTTTTTTTGAAGGCACTGTCCAAAGTTACCGACCCTGAAAAAAAGAGGAAAATTGTCGGCAAAATTTTCATGGATGTATTTGAGGCGGAAGCCGGGAAAATCAAGGGCGCTGATTTTCTGGCCCAGGGAACACTGTATCCCGATGTCATCGAATCGGTATCGGCATTTGGGGGGCCATCGGCTGTTATCAAATCTCACCATAATGTCGGGGGACTGCCCGGCAAAATGAAACTTAAACTTGTGGAGCCCTTGAAGTTCCTTTTTAAAGATGAAGTCCGTCTGCTGGGTGTGGAACTTGGGATCCCTGAAGAACTCATCTGGCGTCAGCCGTTTCCAGGTCCCGGCCTTGCCATACGGATCATCGGAGAGATTACGCGCAAACGGCTGGCCATTTTAAGAGAAGCAGATGCACTTTTGCTTGAAGAAATAAGAGATAGCGGGTACTATAAAAAGCTGTGGCAGTCCTTTGGTGTATTGCTGCCCATTAAAAGCGTAGGGGTCATGGGGGACCAGAGGACCTATGAAAATATTCTGGCGATACGGGCCGTGACCAGTAAGGACGCCATGACGGCCGACTGGGCCAGACTGCCGCATAAACTTTTGGGAAAAATATCAAATCGGATCATTAATGAAGTAGAGGGAATAAACCGGGTTGTGTATGACATCAGTTCAAAGCCACCCGGAACTATTGAATGGGAATAAGCCGTCATGAATGAAGATTACAAATCTGATTTTAGAATTCGCATCGACGAGGATGAACCCGCACGTCCTTTTCTCCATCCTGAAGTTGAAAATCAGCAAATAGACAAGCTTCGCAGACGAATTACGTTCATGTCGTTTTTTACACTTTTTCTTCTTGCCCTTGCCCTCACCTATGCATATATTGACATTAAAAAAAAGGTGGGCGGCTTTAATGTCGGCGGATCCAGCGGGTTTGAAACACTTTCTCAGGATGTTGAATCCAGATTTTCTTCTTTATCCGTAAAATATGCTGAACTTGAAGCTAAATTCTCAAATAGAATTACTGCTTTGGAAAAATCCGTGGTATCTGTAAAAACCGGTCTTGACAAAACCGCTGCACCCCTGCATAAATCTGTTGCATCCCTTAATAAATCCGTTGCATCCGTTGAAAATAGATTAAAGACCATCCAGTCCTCCAAGGTCTATGAAAAAGCGTTTTCCAGTCTGAAAAAAGAAACAGATACTGAAGTCACCGCACTTCAAAAGGATATGAAAAATCTTTCTTCTATGCTTCAGAACATGGACAGTGAATACGCCGGCGAGTTGGCCGAATTCCAGAAAGACCTGGAATCGGCAGGCAAAAGACTGGCTGATTTTCAGGATTCCCTTTCGGAACTGGTTGCCGTTTCAGCCCGCAAGCCCACAAAAAAAGAGATGGAAACAAGCCTTCAAGCCAAGTCTCTTGATTTCCAAGACAAGGTGGATGAACTGACGACCCTGCTGAACCGGAATGACGACAAAATAGAAAGCCTGATCATCCGGATCAAGGCTTTAAAAAAAGATTTTACCGAAATTGCAGGCACGGCACCTGATCTACCGGTCCCTGCCCCCAAACAGATCCCCGAGCCATCTGAAAACAAGCCGTCCGATGATTCGGTCACCATCAAGGACGGCGTTAAAGAGCAGGATATTCAATAATTAATAACCTAAACCTATTTTTCAACTCAAGGCAGGTGGTGATACACCCGCTGGCGGGCATGGGCAGCGTTTAACAATGGGGGCACGTTAATATCCACATAATCAAAAACCCGGGCCTTGTTTTTACCGTGGGCCGGCCGCAGAACCCTTCCCAGATATTGTATGACACGTCCGCTGAAGCGTATGGGGGTTGTTAGAAACAGGGTGGACAGATCACGGCAGTCAAAGCCTTCACCTATCAATTGACCGGTGGCGATCAAGACCTTGACCTTTCCTTGGTTCAGCCTTTCCATAATCGCCTTTCTCTGAGTATCGGTAAGATCTCCGGTCATCAGATCGGCATCAATTTTATACTTGTACTGCAGAATCAAACGCAAATTTTCACAGTGTTTTTTGCGGTCGGAAAGCAACAGGCAGACACCGGGACTGTTTTGAATCTCACGGGCCGCATCCGAGGCGATCAAGTGGTTGCGCACATCATCTGCGGTTAGTTCAGACAGCATTTTACTGTATTCGTTGACTGGATCGTAATATGGTTTGAAATCCGTATTTCTTGTGATAATTTCAGCTTGCAGGATATGACCGTTTTCAACCAGTACCGACGGGTCCACTTCGTGATGCACATCCCCCAGGTGCCAGAATATCAGTTTCGACAATTTGTCCCGGCGCCAGGGTGTCGCTGAAAGGCCCAGCATGTACCTGGAATCAAAACCGGTTACAGCTTTAGTAAATGTGCGGCTGGGGCAGCGGTGACATTCATCGACAATCAGATAGCCCACAAAAGGCACCATTTCCTCTGCACATTTGTAAAGACTCTGAACCAGTGCTACGGTAATTTTTTTACCGATTATTTTTTTACCGCTGCCAATCAATCCGACATCACTGGCCGGAATGTTTAAAAAAGATCCGATCCGATCAATCCATTGAAAGGCTAGGTCCTTTGTGTGAACGATAATAAGGGCTGGCTGGCACCGTTTTGCTATCATATAAAGCGCAATAATCGTTTTGCCCGAACCGGTGGGTGATGTCAAAGTGCCGAAATCCTTTTTCAGCATTACGGATGCGGCCTGGTGCTGGAATGATTTCAAACGTCCGCCAAATGAAATTTCTACTGGGGGCAGTTCACGCCGCTGGTCCCTTATTTCGTAGGGCACGCCCTGTTCTCGGCACATAAGAATCATACGGCGCATGTAACCACGAGGAATTTTCAGACCGTTATTTGGGCTTTTTTCATAAAACTGTAAAAATTTCGGGGTTCCCTTGTTCCATCTTCCCATTCGACTATTTTCAAGCCATTTGGGATTGGGAATTTTTAGGTTTGCCATAAGACCGCTACGGATTTCCAAAGGTATGTCCCGAAGGTGAAGATCATTTTTAATATCTATTCTCAAACCGGTTCTCCTGTATAGGCTTGAAGCGTTTGTTACCCTGCAAAACATTTTTTTAAAAAATACGCCATAATCGCCATGGAATTTTTTAATTTTATCATAACACTATATCAAGCGCAAATGCCGGCGGTTACTTTCCCCATCTTGTCAATTGTCCATAAAATAGGTGAAAATGCGTGGGATTTGTGATAGAAAAATTTCCATGCAGATACCTTCACAAAAGCAATGCAGTCAACTGATTCGTGAAATGAAGATGATGGACCACATCGTGGACCACAGCCGCCAGGTATGTAATGTGGCGCTCTATCTGGCGGATCATTTAATAAAAAAACAGATTGGTCTTAACCGTGAACTGATCCGTGCCGCAGCCATACTGCATGATATTACCAAAACCCGCAGTTTTGAAACCGGTGAAGATCATGCCCTGACAGGGGGGCAGTTGCTTGCGGACATGGGGTACCCGGAAGTCGGCAGCATTATCAGGCAGCACGTGACCCTGGATTCAAATGCCAATGCCCGGCCGCCGGGCGAACCCGAAATTGTCAACTATGCCGACAAGCGGGTGCGGCATGACAAAATCGTTTCTCTGGATAAACGGATGGACTATATATTGCATCGTTACGGCAAGTCGCCGGCACATGATGAGCGGATTCAAGAACTCTGGCGGGAATCAAGATATCTTGAAAAAAAGATTTTCGATTTGCTGCCTTTTCAACCCGGGGATCTCCTTAAAATTAAGTTTTAAAAAGCCGGCCGGACACCCTGCCCTGTTCTGAAACGGATTCAATCATGACATTTACAATGCGCTCTTTGATATAATCCGCCCCCTTAAGCAGAACCGGAATGTAGTTATGGGTCGTGCCCTTTAATAGACCTGTATCTCTGGCCCTTTCACCCTCAATAAGAACCTTTGATATCTTTCCGATATTATTTTTATAAAACAATTTTTTTTTGGCAATACCAAGATCGCGCATTCGGCGGCATCTTAGTTTGACAACATCATGCGCGACCTGGTCAGGGTATCCGGCGGCCGGTGTTCCCGACCGGGGGGAAAAAGGAAATACATGCAGGTAAGTAAGGGGCAGTTTTTTGATTACATTGTATGTATTTTCAAAAGCGGTATCGGTTTCGCCGGGAAAGCCAACCAGCAAATCCGCACCGATGGCCGCATCCGGAAGCAAACCATCTATTTTCAACACGAGGTCTTTGAAAAAAGCACCGCTGTAAGGACGATGCATTCTCTTTAAAATACCATCATCTCCGCTTTGCAAAGGAATATGAAAGTGATGACAAAAGACCGGGGAAGATGCGACCAGACTGATAATTTCTTCGGTGATCTCGTGGGGCTCGATGGAGCTGAGCCGTACACGATTAATGGGCCTTGCTTCATGGATTTGTTTCAGCATTTCAGCCAGGCTGCCCCGGGGTGCAAAATCAAGCCCGTAATATCCGAGATGAATGCCGGTCAGCACGACTTCCTTAAAGCCTGCCGCCTGCAATTTTTTTATATTATTCAGCACTTCGGCAGCCGGCATACTGCGGCTGCGTCCCCGGGCATAGGGAACAATACAGTAGGTGCAAAAATTATTACAGCCATCCTGAATCTTGAGAAATGCCCTTGTTCTTTGGCCACTGACAGGACACGGGAAATGGGCAAACTTTTTTTCAATGGCAACATCATGACAAATCCTGATTGGATGCAGATTCTCCCGCTTTGCAATTTTAGAAAGCATGAATGGAATTTTGTGTTTATCCGCGTGACCGATAACATAATCGACGCCTGATATTTTTTCCAGTTCCGACGGTTCGACCTGGGCATAACAGCCGGTAACGATGATACACGCACCGGGATTTGTTTTTACCGCCTTTCGAATGGCCTGTCTGGACTGCATTGCGGCCTTTTGAGTGACGGTGCAGGTGTTGATAATACAAAGATCGGCACCAGTTTTATCGGCTGTTGAACGCCACCCTGATGTTATTAAATATTGTGCCAATCCATCCGACTCATATTGATTGACCTTGCAGCCCAATGTCATGATTGTAAATTTTTTCATCATCCTGCCGTACCTTAGCCGCTTTCTTCTTATTTTATCCAGCCGCCGCCTATCACTTCATTTTTTTGATAAAAAACAGCTCCCTGGCCCGGTGTAACCGCTTTTTGGGGAACTTTAAACCTAACTTTTGCACAATTGTCGGCCATGGGGTAAACTTCACCTGAAACCGCTGTGTGACGGTAGCGAAGACGGATTTGAGCCTTGATCGATTTTTCCGGACGGTTAATAATCCAGTTAATATTTTCAACATGGCATTCCCCGGAAAACAGGTCTTCTCTCCGACCTACCACCAGGCAATTTCGCTGCCGATCCAGCCGGATGACATAATAGGGTCTGGCTGCCGGGCAGTTAATCCCCCTTCTCTGACCAATTGTAAAAAGATGGAGCCCCTGATGCCGGCCAAGGACTGTCCCCAACGTATCTTCAATTATTCCAGGCCGGGGGTTGAATTCAGGCCGACTGTCCAGAAATGTGCCATATTTTTTGCTTCTAATAAAACAGATATCCTGGCTTTCATTTCGATCTGCCGGAATCAATTTTTTTTTTCTTGCCAGTTCCACAACATCTGATTTTGTCATATTGCCCAGGGGAAAATAGGCCTTTGCCAGTTGTGTCTGCGATAGCATGGCCAGAAAATAAGATTGCTCCTTGAGCGGATCAACACCCTGGTAAAGATGAAATCGTCCTTTCAAATCTTTATTTACCAAGGCATAATGCCCTGTGGCCAGCCTGGATGCGCCACGTGCCATGGCCGCGTCAAGCAGCGTACCGAATTTTATACGCGGATTGCAGAAAAGACATGGGTTGGGTGTTTTGCCGATCCGGTAGGTCCTGATAAAATAGTCGACGACTGTTGATTGGAATTGTTTGCGACAGTCAACTATATCGATTTCAATATCAAGATAATGAGCAATGGGATCCAGTTTTTTTAAAATACATGTTTTAAAATAATCAAATGATTTAATATTGTCAGTATCAATATCTGTTTCATAACCGGTGATAAAATGCAATCCGATAATTTTGTAGTTCTGTTTTTGCAAAAGGTATGCGGTAACCAGAGAATCGACTCCGCCGCTTAGTGCGACTGCAATTAAAGGTTTCATTTACAAAAAAACAGGCGGGGTTGATCGAATTTCCATTGCCCGGGTAGGACATGCCGGTATGCACAGTTCACAGACACTGCACTTTTTTTGATCAAACTCCACTGCCATTTCAGGGCGCTTTACAAAAAGCGCACCTGTAGGGCAGACTGCGGTGCAGGCGCCGCAATGGGTGCATTTTTTCTTATTACGCTGGATTTCCTGATCGGCATTTTGAACTTTCAATCCCTGCTTTTTGAGAAATTTAACACCATCCTTGAAATTTTTCCTGGAACCGGAAAGTTCAAGCACCATCATTCCCTCCTTGCGGGGAAGGACTGTTGCATTCAGGATATTAAAAATAAGATCATACTCTCTAGCGAGCATGCATACGATCGGGTTTTGCACAACGGTCTTGGGAAATCTCAAAATAAGTATTTTTGAATACACAAAACGCCTCCAGAAAATTCTTTCTTTTTTGTCTGTTTCATATTAACATTTAAATCAAATTGTTTTTCTTGATCAGCAGCTAATCCTATCCTGCGCATCAAAAGTTTACAAGATACAGGTCGATCATTTGACAAAAAAATGTTTAATTTAATTTACTATATGTTGTAACTGAGTTGCATGTAAATGTAAAAATTATTCAGTCTGGTGTCAATACAACATTTTGTCTAAACTTGTTGCAATCAAATAACAACTCTGATCAGAAGCCCCCGGATGCTTTTGACAAAGCAGAGACGATACGCCTCATGAACCGTTTCGCCTACAGAGCAACAGGACTTGCCGTTAAAACACTGGCCGGCCTTTCAAATGCTAAAGTAAATCTGCACGGCACTGAAAATCTGCCGGACGCGCCGGTTATCTTCGTGATCAATCATTTTACCCGCATCGAAACCCTTTTGATGCCCTATTATCTTAACCAACTGACCCATCGCAAAATATGGTCCCTTGCCGACTACGGCCTTTTCAAAGGCACCTTGAGCGGTTTTCTGGATAAGGTCGGCGCGGTTTCCACCCGAAATCCTGACCGTGATTTGCTCATCGTCAAAACACTGCTTACCGATGAGGCGTCATGGATTATCTTCCCTGAAGGCCGGATGGTAAAAAGCAAAAAAATTATCGAAAAAGGACGCTTTCTTATCTCATATGCCGGTGGAAAACATCCGCCTCACACCGGGGCCGCTACACTGGCACTGCGAACCGAGTTCTACCGTCAAAGACTTAGGCTTCTGTCAACGTCAGACGATAAAGAAACAGATCGCCTGCTTGGAAAATTTCAGATCAATAATATCGAGGATATCTCCACAAAAGAGATCTATATCGTACCAATCAATATTACCTATTACCCGATTCATGCCAGGGAGAATATCCTCAGCAGGATAGCGGTTCATATAGCAGAGGACCTTTCCGAGCGTGTGATAGAAGAATTAATGACCGAAGGCAGCATGTTGCTGTTCGGCGTGGATATTGATGTCAGATTCGGCAAGTCCATTTCGATTATGGAATATCTGGATCATTCAAAAATCAGTCGGGATATTGCCTCCAGTGCCCAAATAAATTTTGATGACCCCATTATTTCACGTAGAAAAATGCGAAAAGAAGCATTGAAATTGATGCAGCGTTATATGTCTGATATTTACAGAATGACAACTGTGAATCATGACCATATTTTTGCTTCAATGCTGCGCTCTATGCCCCATCGCAGGTTTACGGCAAATGATCTAAAGCGCAAGGTCTATCTGGCGGCAGAACAGGATCTGCA
>CAZFXX010000098.1:0-9975 GCA_964522985.1 uncultured Desulfobacteraceae bacterium | reverse complement strand
GGGGGCATGCTTTCCAACCTGGTGAATCAGTTGCGGCAGATGGACGCCCTGGACAAGATCGATCAGGTGTATGCCGAGCTGCCGCGGGTGAGAAAGGACCTGGGGCAGGTACCGCTGGTGACGCCCACCAGTCAGATCGTGGGCATTCAGACGGTGAATAATGTGCTGTTTGATGATGAAAACGAACGTTACAAGATGATTACCGGCCAGGTCAAGGACCTGTGCTACGGCCTCTACGGCAAAACCGCCGTGCCCATCAATCCGGAAGTTCAGAAAAAGGCGTTAAAAGGATATGAGCGTGGCGAAGAGCCGATTACCTGCCGGCCGGCAGAGGTGTTGGAGCCTGAACTGGCAAAGGCCCAGGAAGATGTCAAAGGCCTGGCCGTGGACCTGGATGATGAACTGATCTATGCGGTCTACCCGGTCACCGGCAAGAAATTTTTGAAATGGAAATACGGAAAAGAGGAACCCCCGGTAGAGGTAAAGGCCAAAACCATGGAAGAGGCCCTGGCCGAACAGGCCCTGATCAAGAAGGCCCTGGCCGGTGAACTGATTGAGAAGAGCGCCAAGGATGTTCCGGAGAAAGGAGAAAACCTGCGGACATTCAATGTCTTTGTGGATGATGACTATTTTGAGGTCGGTGTTGATTCGGCCGACGGCACTCCCATGGTCAGTTATGTGCAACCGGCACAAGCCATGGCCGCCGCACCTGCCGCACCTGCTGTTCCGTCCGCACCTGCCGCACCCGCTGCACCCGCTGTTCCGTCCGCACCTGCCGCACCTGCCACGCCGACGCCTGCCGTCGGTGCAGATGCCCAGGGAACACCCCTTACCGCCCCCATGCCCGGCATGATTGTCAAGTATGAAAAGCAGGTGGGCGATGCCGTAAGCAAGGGCGATAAAATGGTGGTGCTGGAAGCCATGAAGATGGAAAACGCATTGCCGGCGCCGGTGGACGGCATCGTCAAGGCCATTAATTTTTCCAGCGGCGACAGTGTTGCAAAAGATGCCGTGCTGTGTGTCATTGGATAGGTGTTTATTTATATGAAGGAATAACGATTTTTACCATGAAGGACATGAAGGCACTGAAGGAAAAAACTTCATGTCCTGGTGATTTTTTGTTTTTTGTTGTGTCCGATGGGCATGATCGTTATTCGATAATCAGGGTAAAAGCAGGAGAAAATTCATGAAGATCCATGAATATCAGGCCAAGGCGTTGTTTCGAAAATATAATGTTCCGGTTCCCGATGGCGGGGTTGCCTTCAGCCCTGCAGAAGCACAGGAAAAGGCCACGCCGCTGGGTGGCTTCCCCGTGGTTGTCAAGGCCCAGATTCATGCCGGTGGCCGTGGAAAGGGCGGTGGCGTCAAGCTGGCCCATTCCAGAGAAGAGGTAGGCCGTGTGGCAGAAGAAATTCTGGGCATGACGCTGGTCACACACCAGACCGGCCCTGAAGGTCGTCTGGTCCGTAAAATTCTGGTTGAGCAGGGTCTCAATATTGCCAAGGAACTTTATTTGAGCATCCTGCCGGACCGCGCTACGGCGACCCATGTGATCATGGCCAGTGAATCCGGCGGCATGGATATCGAAGCGGTGGCCGCTGAAACACCCGAGAAAATCATTCGGGTGCATGTAGACCCGCTGCTGGGCATTCAGTCCTATCACTGCCGTAAGGTGGCATTCGGATTGAATATCCCGGCACCCGCCATGAAGTCTTTTAGCCGGCTGCTGGTGGGCCTGTATAAAATGTTTGCCGACTATGATTGTTCGCTGGTTGAAATCAACCCTCTGGTGCTCACGGCCGAAGACCGGGTGATTGCCCTGGATGCCAAGGTTGATGTAGACGGCAATGCCCTGTATCGGCATCCGGATATTATGGAATACCGGGACCTGGATGAGGAAGACCCGCTCGAACTGGAAGCCTCAAAATATAACCTGAACTACATTAACCTGGGGGGTAGCGGCAATATCGGCAATATGGTAAACGGTGCCGGGCTTGCCATGGCCACCATGGATATTATCAAGCTTGCCGGTGCACAGCCGGCCAACTTTCTGGATGTCGGGGGCGGTGCCAATGCGGAAATGGTTGAAAACGGATTTCGGATTATTCTCAGCGATCCGAATGTCAAAGGGATCCTGATCAATATCTTCGGGGGTATCCTGCGCTGTGATGTGCTGGCCGAAGGTGTGGTGCAGGCGGCCCGGAAAACAGGGCTCACTGTACCGGTGGTGGTCCGCCTGGAAGGAACCAACGTCGATAAGGGGCGTCAAATTTTGGCCGAATCCGGCCTGCGCCTGATTACGGCAACGGATCTGAAAGATGCCGCCGGAAAAATTGCTGAAATTGCCGGCGCCTGAGAGGGAAACTTGAGGCTTTAAATTGGAAATTAGCGAGGTTTGAAATGAGTATTTTTGTTGATCAGAATACACGTCTCCTGGTTCAGGGAATCACCGGGCGGGAAGGTCAGTTTCATACGCGCCAGTGCATTGGCTATGGCACACAGGTGGTGGCCGGGGTGACGCCGGGTAAGGCCGGTCAGAAGATGGATGATGTGCCGGTGTTTAATACGGTAGCCGATGCCGTGGCGGCTACCCGTGCCAATTGCTCCATGATTTTTGTGCCGCCCCCCTTTGCGGCCGATGCCATTATGGAGGCGGCCGATGCCGGTGTTGAATTGATCGTTGCCATCACCGAGGGCATTCCGGTCATGGACATGATGAAGGTAAAAAATTACCTCAAGGATAAGCCTTGCCGGCTCATCGGCCCTAACTGCCCGGGGGTCATTACCCCGGGGCGGTGCAAGATCGGCATCATGCCCGGTCCGATCCACCAGCCCGGCGGACCCATTGGCGTTGTTTCCAGATCCGGCACCCTGACATACGAGGTGGTGCACCAGCTCACTGCCCAAGGAATCGGGCAGACCACCTGTATCGGCATTGGGGGCGATCCGGTGAACGGTACTAATTTTATCGATTGTCTTGGAGAATTTGAAAAAGATAATGAGACAAAGGGAATCGTCATGGTGGGTGAAATCGGCGGTGATGCCGAAGAAAAGGCCGCAGAATTTATCACCAGCCATGTCACCAAGCCGGTTGTCGGATTCATTGCCGGCCTGACGGCCCCTCCGGGGCGACGTATGGGGCATGCCGGTGCCATTGTCAGCGGCGGCAGCGGGACGGCCCAGGGTAAAATCGGTGTTATGAAGGAATGCGGTATTCATGTATGCGAAAATTTGGGTATCCTTGGTGATCTTTGTGCCGAGGTTTTTAAAGCATAGGCTTTTTTGGACGGACACTACCCCGGAGCAGGTCGATTAAATGCATGAAATGGGTATAGCCATGCAGATCGTTGAAATTGCACTTGACGCCATCCCTCCGAATCTTCAGGAAAAATCAGTTGAAACGGTCAATCTGAAAGTTGGTAAACTGTCAGCGATTGTGCCGGATAGTTTACGGTTCTGTTTTGATGTCGTGACCCGGGAAACCCGCCTGGCCGGCGTTAAGTTGAATATCGAAGAGATACCGGTGAAGGCACGGTGCCGGGAGTGTCATTTTGAATGGATCATAGAGGGTCCCGCATTTACCTGTAAAAATTGTCAAAGCGGCGCCATCGACATCATTACCGGCCGTGAACTTGATATTGAATCAATTGAAATTGCTGACAGGGAAATACCAGATGCCGGTTAAATTATTCAGAATGCCAAAACAGTATCATCACAGGGATTTTCAAAAGCCCCTCCATTCTCATGCCCATCATGACACGGATACGGCAAGTCAAAAATCCGGAGCGCATATCATCAAGGTCGTGCGCCGGGTACTGGATGCCAACGATATCATGGCCGGGCAAAATCGCAAACGCTTTCGGGAAAAGGGTGTTTTTGTCCTTAATATGATGAGTTCTCCGGGGTCGGGCAAGACTACGACTCTTGTAAAAACACTGGCCCGTATTATGCCGGAAATAAAAACGGCGGTGATTGTCGGCGATATCTGCACGACCAATGATGCCGATCGGCTGGCCATCTCCGGAGCGCCGGTGATTCAGATCAATACCGACCAATTCGGCGGTGACTGCCATCTGGCGGCCCATGTCATTGAAAAAGCTGTGGACGATCTGGACCTGGATACAATTGATCTGCTGGTTGTGGAGAATATCGGCAACCTGGTCTGCCCCGCGGAATTTGATATCGGTGAAGATGCACGGGTGGTTGTCCTGTCCGTAACGGAAGGGGAAGACAAGCCCGCAAAATATCCGCTGATGTTCCGGGAGTGTGATGCAACGTTACTGAACAAAACAGACCTGCTGCCTTATCTTGATTACGACAAAGACCTTGCGGTGAGTACAATTCAGCAGGTTCATCCGGATATGCCGGTATTCGAAATTTCTTCAAAAACCGAAGATGGCTTTGAACCATGGCTCCAATGGCTCCGGACCCTCGTTCACAATAAGCTGCATCACTGAGGGTCAGGTTGAAGGTTTTTAGGTAGAAGGCTGAAGGTTGTTTAGACTGAAGGCATTCTGTCTTTTGGTGGGCACAGCCCACCCTACGATGGCTATCTTCAACCTTTCAAAAGGAGGTACATCATGAAGATCCGTAAAGCGGCCTTTTCCGGGAGCTGGTATCCGGCAGGTGCATCCGAGTGTGAACGACAAATCAAAGGTTTTCTATCTGAAACCGGGGTTGAAGCGGTTGCCGATCGGGAGTTCAAGGGCGGTATCGTTCCCCATGCCGGATGGTATTTTTCAGGGGCTATTGCCTGCCATGTTATCCAGCGTCTGCTGCAGGATACCCGGCCGGAAGTGATGTTGATTTTCGGCATGCACCTTCATTCCAAATCACCCTGCTATATCATGGACCGGGGGGCCTGGGAAACGCCTTTTGGCGATATTGCCGTCCATACCGATCTGGCTTGTGACCTTGCCGCGCATTTTGCCTTTCAGGTTGAAACCGCAGACAACTGCCATCCCGACAATACCATTGAACTGCAGCTTCCCTTTTTGAAATATTTTTGCCCGGATATCAAAATTGTTCCCATGGGCGTGCCGCCGGCAAAAATTGCCCTTGATATCGGCATGACAGCGGCGAAAATGGCAATTGAACGCGGGTTGCCCGTCCGGGTGCTGGGTTCCACCGATCTTACCCATTATGGGTCCAATTACGGGTTTACACCCCAGGGGACCGGTCCTGGGGCGGTTGAATGGGCTAAAAATCAAAACGACCGCAAGGTCATTGATGCCATGCTGGATATGGATCCTGCGGCGGTTATAAAACAGAGCCGGAAACATCAAAATGCCTGCTGTGCCGGCGCTGCTGCCGCCGCAATCACTGCAGCACGGCAACTGGGCGCTGAAAGAGGAGAAAAACTGGCCTATGCCAGCAGTTATGATAAAAGTCCGGGGGACAGCTTTGTGGGCTATGCGGGGATTTTGTTCTGAGCCTCAGGATGACAGCCTAACGGGACGATTCCCGTCGAACGGACATTCCAAACACCCGATAAACAAAAAGGGCTGCAGATTTTTTCTGCAGCCCATTATTTTTTTGGCTGAGGGACCAGGATTTGAACCTGGATTGACGGAGTCAGAGTCCGTAGTCCTACCATTGGACGATCCCCCATTAATTTATTATAGCTCACATACACAAAAGCGCAAACAGAGTCAAGTGAATTTTGACATGAGCTTTTTTAGTTTGTTTTATTATTCCTGAGCCTTTGCTTCGATAAAGTCGATGGCTTTTTCAAGACGGGCCATTACCCTTTTTTTACCTATAATTTCGACTATTTCAAAAATTCCGGGACTGGCCGTCTGTCCGGTGAGGGCCACCCGTACGGGCTGGGCGATTTTACCCAGCTTCAGCCCGGTTTTGGCCATAACGGCTTTGAAGGCGTCTTCCAGCAACGGCTCTGTAAAGGTGCCCATTTCCGAAAATTGAACCATAAGTTCCTTCAACGGTACCACAGCTATGGGTTTCAGGACTTTTCTGGCGGCTTTCTCATCATAGACGATTTCATCCTGAAAATAAAACAGGGCCTTTTCAGCCATTTCCACCAGGGTTTTACTTCTGGCGTTGAGGGTTTTGATGACGCTTTCCAGATAAGGGCCTTTCTCAGCCTCAATGCCGATCTTTTTTAAAAATGGAATCAGTAATCCGGTGATTTTTTCCGGGGACGCTGCTTTGATATGGTCGGCGTTGAGGGCCAACAGTTTTTCCATGTCGAAAACACCGGCGGAATGCCCGATGTGTTCAAGGGAAAACTTCTCGATCAATTCATCAACGGTAAAAAATTCCTGGTCTCCATGGGACCATCCAAGGCGCACCAGGTAGTTCAGAAAAGCTTCGGGCAGAAACCCCATGTCCCGATAGGCGGTCACCGATGTGGCACCGTGACGTTTGCTCAACCGGGCACGGTCTTTGCCCAGAACCATGGGCACATGTCCGAATACAGGCACCTTTGTACCCAAAGCCTTGTACAACAGTATCTGCTTGGGGGTGTTGCTGACATGGTCATCTCCCCTTATAATCGTATTCACCTGCATGGTAATGTCATCGACGACCACCGCCAGATTGTACATGGGCGTACCGTCGCTACGTTGGATAATAAAATCATCGATGTCGGTGTTCTGGAAAACAATATTTCCTTTTACAACATCCTTCATAACGGTGGTCCCGGTTTGAGGCGTCTTGAAGCGCACCACGGCCCCGTCTGTCGGTTCAAGCCCCTTGTTACGGCAGGTACCGTCATATCGTGGCTTGCCGGCAGCGGCCATTCCGCGTTTGCGCATGGCGTCTATTTTTTCAGGGGTACAGGTGCAATAATAGGCATGGCCTGAGTCGATAAGTTTATGAACGTACTGTCTATAAACGTCAATCCGTCTTGACTGGAAATAAGGCCCCTCGTCCCAGTCGATACCCAGCCATTCAAGGGCTTCGAAGATGGCATCCACAGAGGCACGGGTCGACCGCTCCACGTCGGTATCTTCAATTCTGAGTACAAAGCGTCCCCCGCTGTGGCGCGCGTACAGCCAGTTAAAAAGGGCCGTCCGGGCCCCTCCGACATGAAGATAACCGGTGGGGCTGGGGGGAAATCGGGTAATAATTTCTTTCATTTTAGTTTTCACTTCTCGCTATTCAATCGTCATTTTGTCGGGGGATCGGGCGAGACTTTTTGCCAGCTTTGATTTCAGGGCATCGGTTCCTTTGACGGTGGCTGCCGAAATCAGGAAAACCGCCAGATTCCCTGCTGCTGCCGTAAATGCCTTGGCGGCAACTTGCGCTTCGGGCAAATCCATCTTGTTCAGCACAACGATCTGAGGGCGCTGGGACAGTTCCCGGCTGTAAAGCCCGAGTTCACGGTTTATTGCGCGGTAGGCCTTCATGGGATCATTCACGTCAATGGTCGCTGCATCAATAAGGTGAACCAGAATGCGGGTTCGTTCAATGTGGCGCAGGAACTGAATGCCTAACCCGGCTCCCTGGTGGGCACCTTCGATCAGGCCGGGAATATCAGCAACCACAAAGGGCTCCCCCCACCCGGTTTTAACGACACCCAGATTAGGACTCAAGGTAGTGAAAGGATAGTTGGCGATTTTGGGGCGCGCCGAGGATATAACACTGATAAGGGTGGATTTGCCGGCATTGGGAAACCCAATGATACCGATATCGGCCAGCAGTTTAAGCTCCAGTTTGAGCTTCAGCAGATGCCCTGGTTCTCCGGGTTGGGCAAATTTGGGGGACCGGTTGGTGGATGATTTAAAGCGCTGGTTGCCCTGTCCGCCACGGCCGCCGGGGGCAATAATAAACGTCTCATCGGTCTTGACAAAATCTTTGAGAATATCGCCGGTTTCAATTTCGCTGATCACGGTTCCGGCAGGGAGTTCAATAACAAGATCGCTGCCGTTTCCACCGGTCTTGGAACTACCCTGGCCGTTTTTGCCGCTCTGAGCCTTGAAATGTTTCTGAAAGCGAAAATCATACAACGTGCGTTTGCGTGATGTCGTCGTGAAGACGACATCACCACCTTTGCCCCCGTCCCCGCCGTCAGGACCGCCCCGGTCAATAAATTTTTCCCGTCTGAAGCTTACGCAACCGGCACCGCCATGCCCGGACTCGACGGTAATAATCGCTTCATCTATAAATTTCACGGAGCATAAACGCTTGCTTTTTTGCGAGATTTTCCAACGCGCTCATAAGCCACGACACCGTCAATTTTTGCAAAAAGGGTATAATCCCTGCCCAGGCCGACATTTTCCCCCGGATGAATCCGGGTGCCGACCTGGCGTACCAGAATGCTGCCGGCGGTAACTTTTTCTCCGCCATAGCGTTTTACACCGCGCCGCTGGCCGTTGCTGTCGCGGCCGTTTCTTGAACTGCCGCCCGCTTTTTTATGTGACATTTAAAAAACTCCCGTATTGGTTGTGATATATGTTGCCTAAACTTCGATAGTGTCGATTTTAAGCTTTGTAAAAGCCTGGCGATGCCCCTGTTTGCGCCGATATCTTTTCCTACGTTTGTATTTGAAGACGAGAATCTTCCTGGCCTTTCCCTGCTCTATGATATGAGCGCTGACAACGGCATTCTCGATTACCGGTTTGCCGACAGTTATATTTTCATCATCTGAATACATGAGTATCCGATCAAAGGAAATCTGAGCGCCCACTTCACCGGGAAGTTTTTCAACACTCAGTGTTTCTCCTTCCTGAACCCTATACTGCTTACCGCCTGTAGAAACTACAGCGTACATAACCCGAACCTCCTTTATTTCAACCCAAAATTCTCAATACTCTAAAAGTATTAAATATCGATCTTTCCAAATGTTTTGTCAAGTATAATATCAAAAATATCGGCATCCATGCTTTATCCGGTTACATTTTTTTAAAAAACTGTTTTTTCAATTTCCAGCTTTACTGTCGGGAAACAAAATCAATAAGCGTTAATTTCAATTTTGGGATAGTGATTATTCCCAATGATTTTTATTGCCCATAGGTTCCAAATTTTCGGATCACTGTTTCCATTTCTTTATCCGGAAGGATAACCGGATCGCCGATACATCTTGCCTGATAGTATATCTGGGCCACAAATTCCACCTGTTCGGCAATTGAAAAAGCGTCGGCCATGGTTGGACCGACGGTCACCAGACCGTGATTGGCCAGTAGCACGGCATTATAATCCGCAATGGTCCGGGTGATGTTTGTCGCCAACTCCGGCGTGCCAAAGGTAGCGTAGGGGGCAACCGGGACCTTTTTCCCGGCAAACCCTACCAGGTAGTGTACCGCGGGGATCTCCCGGTTCAGGCAGGCGATGGTGGTGGCATACATTGAATGGGTATGAATCACGGCATGAATATCCGGACGTCTGTGATAGAGGGCCAGGTGAAAATCCAATTCACTGGAGGGCTTTAGCCGGCCTTCCATTACTTTGCCTGCAAGATCCAGAATCACGATATCTTCGGGTTGCATATCACAGTATTCTACACCGGAGGGACTGATGGCGATAAGGTTTTCGGGACGGTTAAACAGACTCAGATTTCCACCGGTTCCCGTTGTCAGTCCTGAGGAAATTAGCTTTTTGCCAAAGGTTGCTATGTCATTTCTTTCGGCTTTTAACAGCATAAATACATTCCTCCTGATTTTGGAGATCGTTTAAGCACCGCTGTACATGACCCGACAGTAGGTATCAAATCGGCAGCGGCCCGCTAACCGGTCTTATATAAAAGTAATGAGATATAAATCTCACTATATCAATCCTGTCGCGCATTGTAAACAGATCAAATGCTTTGGCCCATGAAAAATTAAAGGATCGGGTATCTTTTCCGGAGTGCCATCAATTTTGGAACTTGAAAATTTTTGAGCAAACCCGTATTTTTAACTAACTTTTATCCATAGGAGGCGGATATAATGAAAAAAGCGTTGATAATAGTGGATATGCTCCAGCAGTTCCCGCTTATGATTAAAGTGCCCTAAAATAGCGATGTGAGGATTTGCT
>CAZFXX010000097.1:8334-9993 GCA_964522985.1 uncultured Desulfobacteraceae bacterium | reverse complement strand
CGTGAACTCATGGCCAGTCCGTCGGATTCCCTTATGGTAGGCGCACCCACGATGTTGATATCAAAATTCAGATCGCGTACCATCTGGCGGATAATGGTCAGTTGCTGGAAATCTTTTTTACCGAACACGGCAATATGTGGTTTGACAATATTGAACAGTTTTAAAACGATGGTGGCAACGCCCTGGAAAAATGTCGGTCGTGATATTCCACAAAGATGCCGGGGAAGATGTTTCAGGGTTACATAGGTTTGAAAGCCCTTGGGATACAATTCTCTGTCCCGGGGGATGAAAACAGCTCCAGCGCCCTCTTTCCCAAGCAGATCAAGATCCTTTTCCAGAGATCGGGGGTAGGAATCCAGATCTTCACCCAGAGCAAACTGGGTGGGGTTGACAAAGATACTGACCACCAGATAGTCGCCATGCCGCAGGCCTTCACGCATCAGCGAGAGATGCCCTTCATGCAGAAAACCCATTGTCGGCACAAAAACAATTTTTTTATCAAGGCGGCGCATCTTATCGCAATGCGCCTGCATCTTTTTAGCGGTTTTTATAATTTTAATAACGCGCCCTCCTGAAGATAACTACCTAAACTAAAACGCGTCTTTGTAAAAGTCAAGCCCGGCCGGGGCAGTGCCCGGGGCGATGAATCACAGCCGGTAAATTTTTTTATTTTTAATATACCAATAGATTACAAATACCGCTTTAAAATTAGGCGCTTATAGACAATCGTTGCAAAATGCAACTATCTGATTTTTAAAGGTTTAAAATTTAATGTAATTGCCCTGAGAACAGTGCATGGCACGATTCACTTTTCAGGAGTTTTAGGGGTGGGTTTTTTTTCATCCTTTTCCAGGGTCTTCTTGTTCCCGAAAATTCTGGCACCTATGATGCTTACTTCATAGAGCAGCATCAGGGGTACTGCCATCATGATCTGGGTCACGACATCCGGCGGGGTTATAATGGCGGCCCCTGCAAAAAAAAGCAGCAGCGCATATTTCCGGTGCTTTTTTAAAAAATCGACAGAGACAATCCCGAGACGGGCCAGAAAGGTAAGTACCAGGGGCAGTTCGAAAACCAGTCCGAAGGCCAGCAGCAGTTTTGAGGAAAAGCCAAGGTATTCTCTCATAGAAGGCAACGGACGGATGGTTTCCGTGGCAAACCCCAGAAAAAATTTAAAACCTAATGGGAACACAAGGAAATAACCAAACAGCGAGCCGCCGACAAAGAATACGGTGGACAAAAAAACAATGGGAATCATCAGCCGCCGTTCATTTTTATATAATCCGGGGGCGATAAACATCCAGAATTGATATATGATAACCGGTGCGGATAGCATTAAACCAGTTAAAAAGGAGACTTTCAAATAGGTAAAAAAAGCCTCGGGTAATCCGGTAAAAACAAGCGTATCACCCTCTGCCATGACACTGACCAGCGGGTCTACCAGAATATAGAACAGTTTTTCCTTAAACCCGTATGCCAGCACAAAACCGATACATACAGCGATAAAGCAGGTAACCAGGCGTTTGCGGAGTTCTTCCAGGTGAACGGTAAAAGGGGCCTTGACATCATCATGCATCGGGTTGGGATCCTTCTGATTTTTTTTCGTCGGTTTCCGGCGTGGGGATGTCATCATCCTTTGCGGAGAGGTCACTATCCGGT